>JBIPOY010000289.1:0-4583 GCA_044378705.1 Saprospiraceae bacterium | reverse complement strand
ACCCTGAAAGCCGCTTGAAACCGGTTGTATGGTCAATTGCCGCCGTCATTCCAGCCATAACTGGTTACCTGCGCATGCGGGCGGGCCAGCATTTTCTGACCGATGTGTCGGCTGGTTATGTGGTAGGTGGCCTTGTCGGCTGGTTGGTGCCGACATTACACAACAACAAGCGGCTTGGGAACAAAGGCTTGTCGCTGTACGGAGGCGGCGAAAATATTGGCTTGGTATGGCGTTTTTCGAGTGGTGCGCCATAATTTTTGTTTGAACGTCCTTTGCCTGAGTACAGAACGAGCGCCATTCCGACCAAAGGAATGGCGCTCGTTCTGTAACAGACATTTTTGTGGCAACTACTTTGGTGACTACCTCTGCGGTAAAAAAAGTAGATATTTTTGCCGGACAGCGGCCTCCCAACCAGTTGCAATTAATAATGTCAGGCAGTTATTTTTCGTATAGAAAATCGACGGGGGTTCCATTGGCCATCAATGTTCCATGCTTGACGACACAGCGACTTCCGGCAGGAACCAACACCAACAAGCGTGCTGCGTCTGCCGGAACCTCAAAGGATACCGTGTTTTTTGCCCGGCGGATAAGGAATTTTCGGCTGACAGCATCATACAGATCCACTTCCTTTTCACCCAGGTTTATTGAAACGCTTTTTACAAGGGGGAAAGGATTGTAATAGAGGAAGGTAGGGAAAGCATTTGTTTTGCGAAACATATCAGTGGCCAGGCAATCAATCTGTAGAATTTTTTCAACGTTGGTTGGTTGCACCAGTCCGCCAAAGAAACCGACGTGTCCGCTCCCATACACAGAAAACATTGTTTCCTGCGGCATTCCGGGAGCCCATTGGGGGCCATCTCCTTGAGCAAACGGCGTGATACCTTTGTGTTCGGGGTATCCCGATTCCTTGGTGAGCCCTTCATAGGCAATAACGTTGCGGGTAATGGCCTTTTTGGAAGGAAGTGCTTGCAGGGAGTCGGGAATGTTATAGGGATAGAAAAGTCTTGCGGCATTGGTTGCGTTGAGCATCCATTTCCCCACAGCCCTGGCGTATCGTTGATCGTACCGTACTGTGGCGGTGAGGGGCCAGGCAAGATCAAAGGTATTCATGGCGAATCCGTATCCACCCCGGTCTATGGTACTACCGACTAAGCCACTCACGTCGTATCCACCCCAATTTCCTACGATCACCCCCCAACCTTCTCGGTTGGTAGCAGTACCGTCAAATGTCCAGTCTAAGAATTTCTGTACGTCGTAATGCGATCCTGTTTCGGCGTTCATACGTGCGCCAATGTAGGCGCCGAAAGGCATGAGTGCTTCATAAAATCGGTTTTCTTTTTGGCTGGAGAGCGCCTCCAGCGCCTTTTGGGCTGCGAGCAGGTATTTTTCATCTCCGAATTTAATATAGGCGGCATAGAGGATAAAAGCGTATCCGGCGGCCACATCCTCTTGTGGCGGCACGTGGTTTTTACCGGGCTGCATGGTTTTAAAATCAAAAAAAGAATAGCTGTAATTATTGCCCAATACGTTGCTTGATTGATAAAACTGCTCTGCTATGGTACGCATAATGTCACTGTAACCGGGTTCTTTCGGGTAATAATTTCCCAAGGCATAGAAAAGCACGTTGTTGTACACCTCGTACCAATAGTCGTTGCCGTAGCCACCGCCGATGTGCGCGCCTTTGTTGGTGAAATTCATGATTACATTCCAGCCATTTTCGCGGTTGAAATAATTGCGCATCATGCGTACGTAGTTGTGTCCGTCTTGTTTGCTCTTGTCAATACCCACCAGTGTTGCACCGATGATGGAGCCCAAGGCTCCCAAGGCTTCATGGTTTTCTCCGTTGTTGATGGTGGCGCCTTCGCGTACGTCACCAATGGCCGTGAAGAGCCCGAACGTAGTATCCTTGAAGTTGCGTTCTTGGGTATCCAGCCAAATCAAAGGCATAAAATCCCCTTTTTCACCAAAATTATAGGCGTAACGGTCAAATTCTAGCGTTGTTTTTTTCCAGTCTTTCAGCGCGTATGGTTGAGGAATATTGGGCATCGACTCTACGCGAGGTACCTTCCATTGCTTCACGGGCGAGGCCGCCGGTTCAAATGGCAGGGTTGTTTTGCAGGACCAGTAAATGCCCAGCAATGGCACAAGAAAAAGCGTATATTTAAACATGGTGTTGTCGTTGAGTGTATTGGAAAAGTGTGTCGCGGAGCAGTATATCTAGGGAAGAAACCCGCAAAAAAAGTCGGTCTTCGGATGTCAATAGCTTGTTTGTCAGGGTTTCTGCAACAACCCTGCATTGTCTTCCGTTTCTGATGCGTTGTTCCACGCACGATCTGTCAGGATTGATTGGGCCATGAAGATGCCTAGAAAATGAACCAAGGCAATGACGAGCAGGGCATATCGCAGGGCAATATACTCATTTACATACCTGGCAAGCAAAATAAACAAGCCACAACCGAATAACCTTCCGATGTACAAGCCCAGTTCGTGGTTGAAAATATAGGTAAATTCATTGCGTTTTTCCAGCACAGCAACGTAATCAATCACTTTCATCTGAATCGGAAAATAGGCAATGTCAAGCAGTGGGCGGGCAAAAGCCAAACACAAGCCGAACAGGATAACACCCGTTGCTGAAAATAAGGTTGCATTGAACAGCGCACCCAATACAAAAAGTGTCAATCCAATGGTATAGATGGTCAGTCGGTGTTGAGGTTTGGCCCATCGGCCAAGGAAATACAGCAGAATGGCAGACAGCAAGGCAACGATGGACTGAATGGCACCCAAAGAGCCTTCTTTACCCACCAGACGCAGTACCAGCATCGTAGGAGCGGTGACGATATAGCCTTGCGCAACACCCTTGAGTGCCGCCATTCCCAGCATCTTGTTCCACAATCGGTCGAAATTGAAAAATAGAAAAGGCGCTTTTTTGGGGTTTTGAAAATTTCCCCGGTGCACCAAAATAGAGGCAACCAAGGTCATGAGAAAAACAAAAATGGTCAGTAGATAATAGGCAAAGTTGACATTACCGGCAAACCAACCGTTTGTTTGAGTAGCAGCGATGAATGCCCCGGCGGCGGCAGGTACCACAATTCCGGTCATCGTGTAGAAAAACGTCTCAATGCCATAGTAATAGTTTCTGTTGCTGTCTTTGGTGGTATTCAAGGCCAAGAAATCGCGGTTGGCCCAAAAGAAACCGTAGGAAAGACCCATGATCAGGCCGGCCACAAATACCCCTAAGGTATTTAGCTCATCCAAAGACATCATGGCGGCCATGGAAACACCGCTGAGCAGCATGCCCAAAGAATAGAGCTTGGAAATGGGGACGCGGTTTAGCAGGAACCCATTGATCATAAAAGTGGTAGGAATACCGGTATAAACCGCCAACTGAAAGATGACAACAAGGCTGATATCGGATGAGTTTCGCATGATATACGCACCTACAAACAGTTCGATAATTGGCATCACCAAGCCATAAATGAGGTTGGTCAGCAGCAACGTCCGCATACCCAGTGGATGCGATTGAAAAAAGGCAATTTCATTGGTCAGTTTCTTCAACATAATGGTTTACTTTAATTGGTGTGCTCCAGCGTATAATTTTCAATCTCGGCGTTTACAACACCCAAATTGGCCATGATCTCGCGGATTGAGAGTGTAGCCCCGCAAATTACTTCGTCAGAGGCGCCATAGTACATGGTTATCCGGTCACCCTTTACGATGTGGCCATTGGTGAAAACGACATTACCAAAAAAACCTGTCTGCTCGTAGGTGGCCAAGGGCTCAAAAAGTGGCTTCTCCGATCGCGCCAATACACGGGAAGGATCCTGTAAATCTAGCAATAAAGCGCCTAAACTGTAGCGGTTTTGTTCATCGGCACCGTGATATATTTCCAGCCAACCCGCGGCTGTTTTAATGGGCGCCGCACCGGCGCCTACCCTTGCCGAATCCCACATCCCTTTTCGGGTGCGCAAGATACATTGGTGTCCGCCCCAATGTTCCAGATCCGGGGAGTGGGCCAGCCAGATGAAATTCCCACCCAGTGCCACCCCTGAAGGGCGGTGTAAACAATAGTATTGCCCGTTTATTTTCTCTTCAAATAAGCAGCAATCTTTGTTGTGGGGCGGTAATATCATCCCGACGCGATCAAAATGTACCCAGTCTCGGGTTCGTATCAGGCCGACACCTACGCCGTTTTCAGATACTTGTGTGTACGTGAGGTGGTAAACGCCCTCAATCAAACTGACCCTGCAGTCTTCAATCCCGAACGTTTCTAAGTTACCTTGTCCGTAGATTTTTGTAGGGGTATCCTGCGGCTCCTCGAAGTGGATACCGTCATCGCTACACACCAAACGCAGGTGAGAAATGGTCGAGAGGTATGTTTTTCCAAGGTAGTGCACCATTCGTGCGTCTGAAAGGTCAAGCTTTGGATCTGTTTTTTCAAACTCCCAAATTTTCAGCGTTCCATCAGGTTGCATGACAGGAAAAGAGACCTTGCCTTCTTGTTGGGGAGGGCGCTCAGCGACCCGGAGCAACAACCACGTTTTGCCATTAAAGGTGAAAACACCCGGATTCAGGACACATTCTAC
>JBIPOY010000288.1:0-4596 GCA_044378705.1 Saprospiraceae bacterium | reverse complement strand
GTTCTATGGGCTGGCGTTTTCGTTGGCCAACTTTTCTCAAAAAATTTTGCTCATAATAAGGTCAAATACCTCAATGCAAATGAGTGCGATGATGATCCACTCCAACTTACTGCTTTCGCGGTGGAGGAAAAAATCACGGAACACGGACAGGTTGTCTTCGATTACCTTAAAGTTGTATTCAAGTTCCTTGAACCTGAGTTGAATTTCAAAAGTCCGTGCCATACCCCGATGAATCCGGTCGAGGTATTCATCGTCCCAAGCGAGGTCGGGGCTATCGAAAATAAACAAATTTTCCACGATGCGATTTTTGTTGTTCAAAGCCCTGCCGATAAAGCGCACCATATTTTTTCGACTGATGTGGATGGTTCCTTCCGTTTCCATTTGTTTTGTAAATCGCTGTATTTCAGTCAATTGCTCTTGAGCGCGTTGGGTATAAAAATCCATGGCAACCGAATAGGCGAGGTTGAGCATCACGATTTTCACAACGCCTTCGCTCATTTCAGGCACCCTTAAACTGTCGAACCCAAAGGCGAGCGCCTCCCCTGGGAAGTGGTTGATTTCCACATCATCCCGGAGTTTGTCGGTGAGCAGACGCCCACAGAATTGTCGGATGAGCTGCAAATGCTGGCTCATATCAGCGTCGCTGAGATTGGCGAAAACGACAGCACCGTAGTCAGACGCATAAAAATAACCTTCTTGATCTATTTGATAATAGAGTTCCGATGGGTTTTCATGGAGGAGTATGCCGGAGAAGTTTTCCTTGAGTTTTTTGAGGTGAATTTCCTCTGCAACGTAAAAAGCGCTTATTTTCATGGTCAAAGGTAAAAGTTAGGCGTAATACAAAGAATTAACGTGATCACCGGCTTGAGATGCAACCGGCACCCCTTACATTTGTGGTGTTTTTCAGCAAGGATTATTTTTTTGCGGGTTGAACGTGATGGAATGAAGGTTATACGGATGTAGTTTCAAAACATCGGCACCTTGGTCACAAAAACTGGCTGCCAATACATAACGCCTTGAAAACCTGAATACTAAAAAAAATTGTCTCCCACTATCCTTGTTGATCTTGCTGTTGGTATTGTTTTGGGGTTGGTGATGTTTGGCGTAGGCCTTTCACTCACCTTCTCTGACTTCAAGCGCGTGATCCGTCATCCACGGGCATTTTTCACGGGGCTCAGTGTTCAAATGGTGGGTTTGCCCATCATTGCGTTTACGATAAGCCTTTTGGCGCCCATACCCGATGAAATCAAGGTTGGCCTCATCATCTTGGCAGCCAGTCCGGGCGGTGCGACTTCGGGTTTTCTCACCTACTTGTGGAAGGGCAACGTGGCCCTATCTCTGTCTCTCACGTCTATTAACAGTCTGCTCACGCTATTTTCTATTCCGGTGGTGGTCAACCTAGGTCTGCGTATTTTTTTGGGAAAATCGAGTGACCTACACCTACCCTTTTGGGACACGGTGGGGCATATATTTTTCATCACGATCATTCCCGCAACGTTGGGCATCCTCATCCGAAGGAGATTTCCGCGAACGGCGGCGAAAATCAGCATTCCTTCCAAGTATGTCATGTTGGGATTATTGGCCGTCGTGTTTACCATCAAACTTTTTGCCGGAAAGCAGCACGGTGGATCGGGACTAAGTTACGATGATTTTTTATTAATAACGCCTTATGCATTGCTTCAAAACGCCAGTTGCTTGTTTTTTGGCTACTTTTTCATGCAATACATGGGACTTTCCCACCCTTCTCGGATCACGGCTGCCATGGAAAGCGGCGTACAAAACACCACACTTGCTTTTCTCATTGCGAGCAATATGCTGGGCAATCAGGAAATGGTGAAGCCGGCACTGGTGTACTCCCTGTATTCCTTTTGGACGGCCTGTATCTTTGCATACACGGCAAACCGCATGAACACGATACAAGAGGCCCCCGAATAGCGGCTGGGCAGTGCTCAGCGAAGGGCAAAAACCACCGGTTTTGAGGGGCTGGCGTCTAAGTCGAGGGAGGTTGTTTGCAAGTTGAGCAGGTACAGCCCGTCGGGCACTGTTTGGGGGACGATAATAAGTTCGGTAATGGTACAATGGGCGCGCACGTTGTGTGGGTACTGCCAAAAAGCCCGGTGACCGAGCAAAAGGCCACCATCTTCCTCGCGGTCAACGGAAGGAAGATCGATCAGCAGGTGTTGTAGGTTGTTTTCCGCCAACCATTGAAGGGCCTCGTGGTGAAGATAAGGAGGGTTGGTGCCCGACCAATGTACGTTCATTTTGGACGGTTCAAGGGGTAGCGTTCGGATGATCAAGGCCTCTGACTGATTGTTGTCCCACACCGCTTCCAGCTGATCCCGAAAAACGACATGGTCGCCTTGGGTTGTTGTACGCGGCTCAACACTGACGATTTTGGCCACAAAATGGTGTTGCAGCAAGCATTCCCGGAGCACATACCGCTCTTGGGCAATATGCCCGACACATTCCGTATGTGTACCATTGCCATGGGGGTTGATCCGGATGTTAAAAAAATTTACAATGCCGCCTTGGGCCGTGCTGCCAACAAAATCGCCGGCGACCACCGGCTCAAATTCGGGCATGGGCGCCCAGAAGCAGTTGGGGTTCTCCGCTCCATGGCGCAGCGGAATGGAGAGATCCATAGGACTAGAGAGATCTGCCGTAAAGTTTTTTCCACCGAATTGAAACGTGATTTTCATGGGCCGTGCAAGCTGAATGTCAGGGAACTAGTTAGATGTTTTCAAGGTTGGTTGCTGCGCCAACACTTTGAGGTGTTGTTTGACGAAGTCTGCTTTTTTTATGGCCCATTCAACCGAGTCGGCGGTGATGGTTGCGTGCCCCATTTTGCGGAAAGGCGACGTTTGCGCTTTTCCATAGAGGTGTAGGTGTACCCCCTCTAGGGCTAGGCATTGGGCTGCGCCTTCATAGTGAACCGGGCCCTTGTGCCCTGCTTCCCCGAGGAGATTTATCATGACAGCGGCAGCTACTTTTTGGGTACCTGTGCCGAGGGGCAAATCCATCATCGCCCGCAGGTGTTGTTCAAACTGGCTGGTATTGGCGCTGTCAATGGTGTGGTGACCACTGTTGTGGGGTCGGGGCGCACATTCATTCACAAGCAGCTCCCCTGCATGGGTGAGAAACATTTCCACGGCCAGCAGCCCGCATAGATGTAGCGTACGAATGACGCGCTCGGCGAGGGCCTCCGCTTCGGCCTCCACGAGCGACGACACCCGCGCCGGACAAAGCAAGAACTCCACGAGGTTGGCTTCAGGGTGGAATTCCATCTCCACTGCGGGGAACACCGCTACATCGCCGGTGGGGTTTTGCGCAGCAATCACGGCTATTTCCACCTGTATATCGGCCAATACTTCGGCTAGGCAAGGTCCCGGTAGCAACTTAGTTTCCAAGTCTTGCAGCGTGCGCAGCACGGCGACGCCTTTTCCATCATACCCGGCGGTACGCGTTTTTTGAACCAATGGCAGGGGCCAGCGACCGGATAAGACGGCCTCCCGCAGTGCCTGTTCATTTTCAAAAATTTCAAAATGCGCGGTGGGAATGTTGTTCTCTCGATAAAACAACTTCTGTAACCCCTTGTCTTTTATGATGTCGAGCACATCCGGGGATGGGTGCACAATTTTCCCCATGCGTTGCAGGGCCCGCAAGGCATCGGTATTGACGTGCTCGATTTCAATTGTGATCAGATCTTTGTCGCGGCCGAAAGCCATGACGTCCTCGTAGTCATTGAAATCGCCAACGGTACTTTCCGTGCAGACCTGACTGGCCGGGCAGTCGGGGGCGGGGTCAAGAATATAGGTTTTAAAGTCCCAGTTGGCGGCTGCGAGACAGAGCATTTTGCCCAGTTGGCCACCGCCGAGAATGCCAATTTTTTGTGTAGTAGAAAACATGATGCAAAGGTAAGAAGAATAGAATCCGAATAACCCGTAACATTGCTCACCAATACCAACAGAATAAACAAGCGCTATTCCTTCATCCACCTACTATCTATCTATGAATTTCACATTGTCAACCATTGATTTGGTCATCATCGTTGGGTACATCACGGCCATTGTCGCGTATGGATTTTATCACCGCAAAGCGGGCAGTTCGGAAGAATATTTTCTGGCGGGCCGAAATATGCCGTGGTACGTGATCGGGATATCCATGTTTTCGGCCAATATTTCCTCCAATTCACTGATTGCCATCACCGGCGGCGCCTACAAGGGGGGCATCGTATTTTTTAATTATGAATGGATGGCCTCCATAGTGTTGGCATTTTTTTGTATGTTCATATTACCTTTTTACTTAAAATCCAAGGTATATACGATGCCGGAATTTTTCGAAAAACGGTACGATGTCCGGTCGCGGTATTATTTTTCCTTCATTACGTTGGTGGGGAACATTTTTATTGATACAGCGGGCACTTTATTTGCCGGCGTAGTAATTGCGAAACTGGTATATCCGGAAGCCAACACCCTGGTGATTGTCAGTCTGCTGGCTATTTTTGCGGCGGGTTATACCATTTTTGGTGGGCTTTCCTCGGTGATGCGGACGGAGATGGTGAACACCGTGATTCTGTTGATTTCGGCCGTGATTTTA
>JBIPOY010000040.1:0-13431 GCA_044378705.1 Saprospiraceae bacterium | reverse complement strand
CCAATTGGTCTGTTATGGGAGCAACCGCCATTGTTTTAAGAACCAATAGCGTTTTTTTATTTTGTAGAATATCCCCGCCAACCTGTTTGCCAAATTTTTTGGGGTCTCCGTATGTATCCAGTAAATCGTCTTGAATTTGAAAGGCGATACCGGCTGTTCGCCCAAAATGATACAGGTGGTGTACATCTGCTTGATTGGCATGGGCACAAATTGCACCCATTTCCAATGCCCCACCGAGCAGTACCGCAGTTTTCAACTCAATCATCCTCAAATATTCCGGAATACTGACATCAGAGCGTGTTTCAAAATTTACGTCCAATTGTTGTCCTTCACACACTTCTGTTGCGACCCTGTTGAAGGTTTTCAACAATTTTGACAGTACTTCCGGCGCACCTATTTCGCTGAGGAAGCGGTAGGCAAAAATGAGCATTACATCTCCGCTGAGGATACCGGTGGTGGCGTTCCACCGTGTGTGTACAGTGGGCATACCCCTCCGCAGGGGAGCTGCGTCCATGATGTCATCGTGCATCAGGCTAAAATTGTGGAATAACTCGATTGCCCAAGCTGCGGGCAAGGCTGTTTCTGCATCGTCGCGGAACAACTCGTAGCCCATCAGCAGCAGTGCCGGTCGAATGCGCTTGCCGCCCAGTGTCAAGATGTAGTCACAGGGTTCGTAAAGTTCGGATGGTTCCGAAGGGAAAGGATTTTTTGCTGTAAAATCCTGTATCAAGAAGAGTATTTCAGAGAGGGTACGCATAAACGCGAAGGTAAAAAGTCATTTTGAAGCGTCACCAACAGACTGAAAAGACTTTGTCGTTAGGCTACTAATAATCAATTACAGGACCGACGGGCGCTTCAATCTTTGCCCTAGCCACAATCTTGCGCAAGGTGTCTAATTCTACCTCCTGACCTTCATAACTAGCAAAGAGTGTGACCACACAAGGACCGGATTTGTTGAAAATATGGGTAACAAATCCGTTGTTAAAGACCTTTCGCGGCCCACCGTCACCAAAATCCAGCGCGTATTGCGGACCTTGACTGGATTTACTCATGTAAAATTTGAAGGGTCGTCCTGCTTCAGGGTATTCACTGGTTCGGAGTAATTCTCCCGGGATATGTTGAATGGGGGCTGAAGCTTGGGCGTCTACTTTGTTTTGCTGGCCTTCAGCTTGCAGCATTGATTTTTGATCGGAATGAGTATTACCTTTTTTTGCAAATTGTAAAAATGCCAAACCGGCCAAACCGACCACTGCTACCACATAAAGCAGGATGGTTTCTCGATTTTTCCCTGTTTCTGTTTTGGTTTTTTCAGACATGATTCGAGGTTTTTTCAAAATAATGAAACAAAAGTAACACAAAATTTGAAAAGAACCAGCACTATAAAAGTGTCAAAATACAGCACCTCATGGGTTTAAAGACAAGGTTATTTTCGCAAAAAATCGTTTGTGCCCAGTACTTGAGCAAGGTGTTCACCAACTTCCATTCCCACGGGGTGCACAAAGCCTCGGATGCCCAATGCATTGGCCGCCGCAATATTTATAGCTATATCGTCAAAGAAAAGAGTCTCTTCGGGCAAAATCTCTGCATCGGCCAATACATATTCATAGATCGCCGTTTCAGGTTTCCGCAGTCTGATCAGATGGGAGAAGTAAATGCCGTCAAAGAACATGGATTCATAGTGGGATATACCGTGTTCGCGGGGCATGTATTCCCCGATCCATCGTTCGTGTAGGTCGTTTATATTGCTGAGTAAGAATACATTGTATTGTTGTCTTAGGGCTGCTAACAAGTCAAACCGGTGTCGGGGCATTCCAATAAAAATAGAGTTCCAAGCCTCTATTACTTGAGTGGGTTGAAGCGGTGGTTGAGCAGATTGGCAAATACAATCCACAAATTCAGGGGTACTGATACCACCTGTTTCATACAGTTCAAATAATTTGTTGCGTTGCCAGGATTCAGCAGCGCATTCAAAATTATTTCCGAGCAGTATCTGGAGATTCCGTTCGATGGCCGGCAGGTCAATGTCGAACAGGACATTGCCAAAATCAAAGATGATATTTTTTATTGTTGGCATAGCGTTGCAAAGTTGCGGAAAACTGCCTGAAACGCACACACAACTGTGTTATGAACTTGTACCTTTGTCCCATCTTTAACCAAAACAAGTGAATGTTTGCCCAATGTGCTTTATGCGCTACTTCGGCACACATCACTCCACCACTCAAAACAGATAGATACAATGGCTCGCGTAGAACTTGTGATGCCCAAAATGGGCGAAAGCATTATGGAGGCCACCATCCTTACATGGCGTAAAAAACCAGGTGATCGGGTTGAACTTGACGAAGCCGTCCTCGACATAGCGACGGACAAGGTAGACAGCGAAGTTCCGTCACCTGTTGCCGGTATATTGGTAGAAATTTTGTTTCAGGAAAACGACGTTGTTCCGATCAATAAAGCCATTGCGGTGATTGAAACAGATGCCTCCAATGCTCAACCAACGGCTTCCTCAACAGGGTCCCAATCAGTTTCAACCAATGGACAGTCCCAGGCATTGTCTGTTCCCCATGTTCCTGCGCCAACCGTTCAGAGCCCGCAACCAGTTTCCGGGAGCGGCCGTTTTTATTCCCCTTTGGTGCGTACTATAGCCAAAGAGGAGAAAGTAGCGCAGGTAGAACTCGACGCTATTTTCGGTACAGGTCAGGAAGGTCGGGTGACAAAAAAGGATATCCTAGCGTACGTGTCCAACCGTGTTACGCCGGGCGAGCCGATACCAAAGGTTGCGGCTGTGGAGGATAGGGCACCCGTTGCGATGCCTGCTGCCTCGATCAGTGGAGCCGTTGAAATTGTTGAAATGGATCGGATGCGCCGCCTAATCTCTGATCACATGGTCATGAGTAAACACACCAGCGCACACGTTACGTCCTTTGTAGAGGTGGATGTGACCAATATGGTGCAATGGCGTAACAGGGTGAAAGATCAATTCAAAAAGCAGCACGGGGAAAATATCACCTTCACCCCGCTGTTTGTGGAAGCGGTTGCCCGTGCAATTCGCGATTATCCAATGATCAATTCTTCTGTGGATGGCACCCGAATTCTTGTGAAAAAAGACGTTAATATTGGGATGGCTGCGGCACTTCCGAGTGGCAATCTGATTGTTCCGGTCATCAAAAATGCAGACTTTCTCAACCTAACCGGATTGGCGAAAGTGGTCAATGATTTGGCGAACCGCTCTAGAAAAAATCAACTCAAACCCGAAGAAGTTCAAGGTGGTACCTTCACGCTCACCAATGTGGGTACATTTGGAAATGTAATGGGTACTCCGATTATCAACCAGCCGCAGGTGGCGATCATGGCCATGGGTGCGATTCGGAAGAAGCCGGCAGTTTTAGAAACCGAGTATGGTGATGTGATTGCCATTCGACAGATGATGTTCTTATCGCTATCGTATGATCACCGCATTGTAGATGGTATGCTGGGTGGGTCTTTTTTGCGTCGTGTAGCCGATTATTTGGAGGCTTTTGACGCAAATCGGTCCATCTAGTGGTCCGTGAATAACCGGAACGTCAGCTTGGTCGCAGTACAAGATTGTCTATCAGACGGACATCTCCTGCAAAAGCAGCGGTACAAGCCACGATAAAATTGTGGGCGTTCCAGTCGGATATGGGCAGCAATGTTACGCCATCCACCACCTGAAAATACTCCGGTAGGAGTCCGGCGTCTGTCATTTTTTGTACGGCGTCTGTCTCGACGGCGTGGGCGTTTGCGCCGTTTTTCAATGCAGTCTTAGCCCATTGGAGCGTTTGAAATATGACAGGAGCTGCAGCGCGCATCATGGGGCTTAGTCGGACGTTTCGGCTGCTCATGGCCAGTCCGTCTGGTTCTCGAACCGTCGGGCACATCACCAATTGGGTTGGAATGTTGAGCTGCCGGATCATGTCGCGAACGATGCTGAGTTGTTGGTAATCTTTTTGGCCCATATAAAGACGTTGAGGGCGTACAATATCGAGCAGCCGATGGACAACCGTGGCCATGCCTTGGAAATGGCCGGGACGAAACTCACCTTCCATAACCGTATCCAGTTGGTTAAAATCCAACTCAATTGATAGGTCTAGGCCAATGGGATAAACTTCTTCCACGCCGGGAAGAAACAACGCGTCGCATTCGGCGGTCACCAACAGGGCAGCGTCTTTTTCGGGTGTTCGAGGATATTTCTCAAGATCCTTTGGGTCGTTGAATTGGGTAGGATTTACGAAGATACTGGTTACCACCAAACAGCCATCGCGCTTCGCCATCCGAACGAGTTCTAAATGGCCTTCGTGAAGAGCACCCATGGTGGGCACAAACCCTATGGGTAAGTTTTGGCTGCTGAGCCAGCGCTGGAGATCGGTTACTTTTTTTAAAATTAACATCACGCTACCTTTTTTTTCGAAGGCAAATGTAGCCGTGTCACACTTTCTCTCGAATATTGCCGAAAAAAAACTTGACTTTTGGGAAAAAGAAACGCTACATTGTACCAAATAAGCGTCAAAGTTCATTAAAAAGAATTTTTAGTTTGCTATGAAACCTCTTTTCATACCCACCATTGTGGGATTTTTACTGCTTTCCACCGTTGTTGTTTTTTGTCACAAAAAATCTTCTGATCAAAAATCAACCACCGCCGGGCCGGCTCTTTTTGAAAGAATAGATGCCCAAAAATCGGGCATCACCTTTGCCAATACTGTCATTGAAACAAAGGAAATGAACTACATGAATTTCAACTACCTCTACATGAGCGGGGGTGTTGGGGTAGGAGATTTCAACAACGATGGCTTGCCCGATGTATATTTTGGCGCCACCATGGGCCCCAACAAACTTTACCTCAACAAAGGCGGTTTTCAATTTGACGACATCTCTGAAAAAGCAGGAATAACGGCACGTGCGGGTATTAAAACCGGTATTTCGGTGGTGGACATCAATGGTGATGGATGGCTCGATATTTACCAGTGCCGTACCGGTTCAAAACCGGAGGATCGAGGTAATCTTTTATTTATCAACAACAAAGACCTGACATTTACCGAAAAAGCAGCAGAGTATGGGCTTGATATTCGCTGTTCCTCCACCCACGCCAACTTCTTTGATTACGACCTCGACGGTGACCTCGATATGTACTTGCTCAATCACCCTACTGATTTTGCTGCGACAACGCACATGCGTATGAGCGAAGTGGGCGGAAAAATGGTCCGAACGGTAGGGTCCAGTGATGAATATACGTCCGATAGGCTGTATCAAAACAACGGAAATGGTAAATTTTCAAACGTTAGCAAACAATCGGGTATTGACAATCATGCCTTTGGCCTAAGCGTAACCACCATGGATGCCAACCTTGATGGATATCCGGATCTATACATCGCCAATGATTATATCGAGCCGGATATTCTGTATATCAACAATAAAAACGGCACCTTCACCGACCGGATCAATGCGTATGTGCGCCACATGTCGGCTGCTTCCATGGGTGTTGACTTAGCAGATATCAACAACGATGGATTACTGGACTTGTTTGTGCTTGATATGGCGCTGCCCAACAACTATAAATACAAAACCAATGCTACGGCAATGATGAATGAGCGGTATTATTCGTTGGTACAAAACGGTTATGGCGAGCAAATTGCGCGCAATATGCTCCAGGTGAACAACGGCAATGGTACTTTTAGTGAAATAGGGTGCTTGTCGGGTGTGAACGCCACCGACTGGAGTTGGGCGCCGTTGATTGTTGATTTTGACAACGATGGGTGGAACGATATTTTTATTTCCAATGGTTTTAGGACGGAGGTACAAAACTTGGATTTTGTCAATTTCGTGTACGATTCTACCCTTCGTGCCGACGGCGGAAAACTCCGCGATACCATGGCGCACATCCAGTCCGTTCCGCGAATCCCGGTTACAAATTTCATGTTTCGAAACAAAGGAGACTTGGTTTTTGAAGACGTCTCAAGTCCTTGGGGTTTTGATGAAAAAACGTTTTCAAACTCCTCGGTGTATGCGGATTTTGACAACGATGGAGATCAGGATATTATCGTTGTTCGTTCGAATGATGCCGCGGCAATTTTCAGAAATAAATCTAGGGAAACTCAAACGGGCAATTATTTGCAAATAAAGTTGGAGGGCACCTCCCATAACCCTACGGGAATTGGTTCGATGGTTCGGGTGTATGCCGGTGGCTCCCAGCAGGTCCGTTATGCCAACCCCATCCATGGTTTTATTTCCACCTCTACCGATATTCTTCAGTTTGGCTTGGGTAAAGCAACAACTGCCGATCGCCTGCAAATACAATGGCCGGACGGGAAGGTGCAGACACTTGAAAATGTGCCGATGAATCAACGCATTACCTTGAAGTATGTAGATGCCCAACCAGGTGCTTCTATCCTTACAATGACAGTACCGGATAAACCCCTTTTTTCCGAAATAAGTGCTTCGTCGGGTCTTACTTTTAAGCACCAAGAAAATAATTTTTTTGATTTTGACCGAGAGCGTCTCCTGCCTCACCGATACTCTAACCTCGGTCCGGCACTCGCCAAAGGTGATGTGAATGGCGATGGCTTGGACGACCTCTTTATTGGGAGTGGTTTTGGTGGAAAACGTTATTTGTGCTTACAAACAGCCGGTGGTAAATTCATCACCCAAGATAAGATTTTTACTCAAGATACCCTTCGGGAAGATATCGGAGCTGTTTTTTTTGATGCTGATGGCGACCGAGACCTTGATCTTTATGTGGTCAGTGGAGGCAATGAGCCCAAACTCAATACCAGTTATTACCAAGATCGTTTCTACCTCAACGACGGAAAAGGGAAATTCACCGCTGCGCCGGATCGTATGCCAATAGAAACAGAAAGCGGTAGCTGTGTAACACCATTTGACTACGACAAAGACGGCGATTTGGATCTGTTTGTCGGTGGGCGAACAGTGCCGGGTAATTTCCCCAAGGCCCCTTTTTCGTTTGTATTTCAGAACAATGGGGGTACATTGAACAACGTCACAGCGCAGGTAGCGCCAGCATTTGGCCAGATAGGGATGGTTACAGCCATCGTATTTGCAGATCTCGACAAAGACGGTGCAGAGGAGCTGTTGGTCACCGGAGAATGGATGGCCATTGAGGTTTTCAAAAACAATAGTGGAAAATTTGTCCGCGCTACCGATCAATTCGGGTTAGAAAAAATGACCGGTTGGTGGAATAGCCTCGCAGCCGCAGATTTTGACAACGATGGCGACCTTGACCTTGTAGCGGGCAATGAAGGATTGAATACTCGTTATAGGGCCACTGCGGAAGCTCCCATGCGATTATACGCCAAGGATTTCGATGCCAACGGCAGTATGGATCCGCTGTTGTGTTGGTATGAAAACGGTATTTGTTACCCTGTTGCGCTGCGCGATCCCATGATCAAACAATTGCCGATGTTGAAAAAAAAGTTTGTGCACTATGATGCTTACGCCAAGGCTAGCATAGAGGACCTCTTCCCCATAGAGGTACTGAAGTCGGGCATAGTTTTAGAGGCAAGTGAGCTGCGAACTTGCTATTTTGAAAATACAGGGGGCAAATTTATCATGAAAGCCCTCCCCAACGAGGCTCAAATATCACCAACCAAGGCAATACTGGCGCAAGATTTTGACGGGAATGGGACCATTGATTTATTACTCGCAGGAAACGACTATGGTCAGGCGGTTGAATTTACCCGCTCGGATGCCGGTAATGGCACGTTACTTTTGGGGGATGGAAAGGGCGCCTTTCAGTTTGTTTCCAACAGAAGTAGTGGTTTTTGGGCATCTCGAGACGTACGCAACATGGTCTCCATTAAAATGGCCGGAGGGAAACAAGGCATCGTCGTAGCCAATAACTTCAGCGAACCCCAGGTTTTCTTGAGAAAATAACCCATTCCCCTCTCTGGAGGGGATACGGAATATGTTTCGTGTATCATGAAATAGTCAGCAAGAATCCCAACCTTCCTATCTTACGTCTGTTTCATTTTTTATTGAAAAAACAACTGCCCCCGGGCACACCTACTTACTTGCTCAAACAATGTCACTGGACACCATAAAAAAGCCTATTACGGCAGAGTTGGATACATTTGAAGTCCGGTTCAGGGAAGCAGTTCGCAGCAATGTACCGCTGTTGAATAAAATCACCTGGTACATTGTACAGAGAAAGGGCAAGCAAGTTCGGCCTATGCTGGTCTTGTTGAGTGCAAAGATGTTTGGTCCGATTGGAGAAGCCTCGTACACAGCAGCATCATTGATTGAATTGATCCACACGGCCACGCTCGTGCACGATGACGTGGTAGACGATGCCAACGAACGCCGGGGCTTTTTTTCCATCAATGCGCTGTGGAAAAATAAAATTGCCGTTTTGGTGGGAGATTTTTTGCTTTCTCAGGCCTTGCTGATGTCTGTGAAAAACAAGCAGTATCGTATGTTGGAAATCATCAATTCTGCTGTTCGCGAAATGGCTGAAGGTGAGTTGATGCAAATGGAAAAAGCCCGACGCCTAGACATTAAGGAGGAGGTATATTTTGAAATTATCCGGCAAAAAACAGCATCGCTTATCGCGGCTGCTTGTTGTGCCGGCGCAGTGAGTACTGCCGATGGTGACGAAGCGATCGAGCAGAAAATGTGGCTCTTTGGGGAAAAAACAGGCATGGCTTTTCAAATAAGAGACGACCTCTTTGATTTTGGTGATGACGACGTGGGCAAGCCACTTGGTATTGACATCAAGGAGAAAAAAATGACGTTACCCCTCATATACGCTCTTTCTCACGCCGAACGCTCTGAGCGTCGTCGCATCATCAATATTGTCAAAAACGAGAGTGATCGGGCAGAAAAAGTAGCCGAAGTGATTCTTTTTGTGCGTCAAAGTGGCGGGCTTGACTATGCGCGGGAGGCCATGTACCGATATCGACAGGAAGCCTTTGATATTCTCGACACCATACCCGATAGTACCGCCTTGCAATCCATGCGAGACCTTCTGATTTTTGTGACAGAAAGAAAGCGGTAATTCGCCATAATTTCAGGTGATTGAGCGGTACTTGGCCTCCTGTGCTTCGTGTAACTACCCGAACGGTTCCTAGATGATAAACACGCCATCCCGATAAATAACTTCACCGTCGGCCCAAATTTCTCCGCCGCGGGTCATGTCTGTGATCATGTCCCAATGCACAGAAGACTCATTTTTGCCACCTGTTTGCAAGTAACTTTGTCCAATGGCCAGGTGAATGGACCCTCCTATTTTTTCATCAAAGAGGATGTTTTTTGTCATTCGCTGAATATCGTAATTGGTACCGATGGCGGCTTCTCCGAATCGTCGTGTGCCGGGAATTTGGAATATTTCGTCGAGAAAATCCTTGCCACGACGTGCCGACCAATTTTCAATGAAACCGTCTTTAACCCACAACGTGACACCTTCTACTTCTACACCTTGGTAAAGACAGGGGTATGAAAAGTGAACCGTCCCCTGAACACTGTCTTCTACCGGGCTGGTATATACCTCGCCGGAGGGCATATTGGTTTGTCCGTCGGAGTTGATCCAAGTGCGGCCCAGAGTGCTGAAAGAGAGATCAGTACCGTCGGAAAGATACCGTACTGTTGTACAAGCATTGAGATGATCAACCATGCGCTGTTGGTTGTTCCGCACCTGAATCCAGGCGGCCATAGGATCGTCGTGAAAAAGTTTACAGGCGCCAAAAACAAAAGCCTCGTATTCACTCAGGCTCATCCCGGCCTCTTGCGCCGAGGCATCTGTGGGCCACTGACATAGGTTTCTGCGCATGCGGCGGTCTGCTGTGCGTTCAAAGTAGTTTTTATGAATAGGAGCGAGCGTTTCTGAGCGCATTTGAGCTCGTATGGCCGTTGTTCCGGCATTTTCCCGTAGGTTGAAAGGCGCACGAATATTGAGGTAACAATCGAAGGTTTCCATGGCGTTTCCGTACAACAATGGCTTTGTTTGTAAGGCAAGATCAGAGGCGTTTTCCATGAACAACCGTTCGCGTTCACGAAACGCCAAGTCACATTCTACCAGTGATGCCCCCGCGGCATAAGCAGCCCGATATACCTCCCGCACCAAAGGCTCGGCCAATAGGGTGCTGGCTACGAAAACCTTATCACCGGGTTGCACTTGCAAGCAATAATTGGTGAGCAAATGGGCGTATCGACGGGTCAAGTCATGGGTCATAACAGATCAAATTAAGCGGTAAAAGTAGGGCGCAATGCATTCAATCCAAGCTAGGGGGTGGTTCATTTTTTCAAAACCATAAATTCAACGCGGCGATTTTGTGCGCGGCCATCGACGGTGTCGTTGGTAGAAATAGGTTTTAGTTCGCCGACTCCCCGTGCTGTCAGGCGTGCCTTAGAAATCTTATTGACTGTCAGAAACCGTACCACGGATTCGGCACGGCGTCGAGAAAGGTCTAGGTTATAGGCGTCATCGCCAAAAGCATCGGTATGCCCGGCAATTTCAATGCTTAGTTTGGGGTTGTCGCGCATAATTTTTAACAGGTTTTGGAGTTCGACAAACGATCTCGGCATCAATTCATCTTTATCGAATTCAAAATAAATATTCTTCAATAAAATGGCTTTGCCAGGCTCTAACTTTTGTTTGGATAAGTCATCGTCTTTCACAGGAACAGGTAGCAATGGCGGTATTTTTTTTACCAAAATATCATCTATATAGTAGTATGCGTAGTTGAAACAATCTTTGCGTGGTACGACAGAAACCGTATTAAAATCGTCGTAGAAATTACCCAGCAGAAGATATTCTGCTTCATATTTGGCTACAAATTGCCCACTGACCTTCACCCATTTACCATTGGGCGCCGAAACAATGCGGGTTGCTTTGATCTGAGCGTCTCTCAAGAGTATTTCTTCGGTTGTTTTTTTTACGTCCGCCATTGAAAAATAGGCGCCTATATTGTTGATTTGCAATGATTTTTCGAGAGGGGTTACCCAAAACTCAACATAATAAGACTGGCCTATCACCAGCGGCTCGGAAAGTTGAATCTCGACATATTCCCGGCAATGAGGTTTTCCATTGGTACAGCCAAACAGTGTTAAACCCGCCATACACTTACCACTGCGGGCCTTTTCTTTTCCGAATCCCTTTTCAGCCCAATCCTGCGGCACCCAAACATTGGGCCCGTAGATATCGGGGCTCGCGCTGGTGGCGCTGAACCAATATTTGACTACTTCGCCGAAAAAGGAACCATTGTAAGACCAACCCACTGGTGGCGCTGCGAACCGCTCAAAACCGGGGTTCGGAACAATGTTTGCAACAGGCTTTTGAGTATTGCCACAGGGTAAGAACAATAGCAGTCCAATCACCGTCAGCGCCACAGTTTTAACTTTTCGGAGATATTTTCGTATATTCATACAAAGTTTTTGAGTGAAGCGAATCAACTTGATTGCTTCTTACAGTACGGATAACAATCAATAAAAGGCACTTTGATCAAGATAAAAATTTAATTGATGGCAAGTATGGTTCAATTATAGGCAAAACCACCATATACCCATACCTTTACACTTCGCTTTTCTTGGTTTCACAGAAGTATTTTTTTAGCAAACATCTCCTGTTCATAGATCAAAATACTTGACAATCGGGTTAGATCAATCCAAATATACTATAAAAATAATCAATATGAATATTACAGTAGTTGGCACCGGCTACGTGGGTTTGGTGACCGGAACTTGTTTTGCTGAAACGGGAAACCATGTAATTTGTGTAGACATCAACGCAAGTAAAGTAAAAAGTTTGAAAGAGGGCAAGGTGCCAATTTTTGAACCTGGATTGGAAGTTCTTTTTGATCGCAACACCAAAGAAGGGCGATTGGAGTTTACAACCGACTTACCCGGAGCCATAAAAAACGCACAAATTATTTTTTTAGCGCTGCCAACGCCCCCCGGAGAAGACGGAAGCGCTGATTTGTCCTATATCATGGGCGTGGCGCGTGACCTTGGAGGCCTTATCACCGACTACAAAGTAATTGTAGACAAGAGTACGGTGCCGGTGGGTACGGCGGAAAAAGTAACGGCTATTCTTGCGGAACAACTCTCGAAAAAGCTGTTCGATGTGGTGTCGAATCCGGAGTTTCTTCGGGAGGGTGTAGCCGTTGAGGATTTCATGAAGCCCGACCGCGTCGTCATAGGCACCAGCAGCGAACGCGCAAAAAAACTTATGAAACAGTTGTATGAACCGTTCGTACGCCAGGGGAATCCCATTTATTTTATGGATGAGCGGAGCGCCGAGCTGACCAAGTACGCGGCAAACTCTTATCTCGCTGCGCGTATTTCTTTCATGAATGAAATCGCCAATCTGTGCGAAAAGACGGGCGCCAATGTGGACATGGTGCGCATTGGGATGGGCAGCGATTCCCGCATCGGAAAGCGCTTTTTATTTCCCGGAATCGGATATGGCGGCTCCTGTTTTCCAAAAGATGTACAGGCGCTTGCCAAAACAGCCACGGAACATTCCTACGATTTTAAAATTTTAAAGTCGGTGATGAAAGTAAATGACATTCAAAAGGGCGTGTTGACGAAAAAAATCAAAAAACATTACAAAAACGACCTTGCTGGCAAAACAGTTGCCATTTGGGGGCTTGCTTTCAAGCCCAACACCGATGATATCCGGGAGGCGCCGGCCTTGGTGATCATAGATGAGTTACTCGCACTTGGTGTAAAAATCAGGGCTTTTGATCCGGAAGCCATGGAACATGTTCGCCACCTCTATGGCAACCGTATTACCCTTTGCGATAAAATGTACAGTACCCTTGAGGGTGCGGATTGTCTTGCGATCATGACCGAGTGGGCAGAGTTTAGAAATCCGGATTTTGAGCGCATGTCAAACATGCTGCGGGAAAAGGTTATTTTTGATGGCCGTAATTTGTACGATCTCGACAACATCAAACAACAGGGCTTCACCTATGTGAGTATCGGTAGGCCCAAGGTGCGGGGTAGAGTAAAGGCATAGCCTGTTGTAGGGTATTCATCGGTGGAATGCCTGAATAGCAGCACATACCCGCTCGACGTCACCGGGGAGCATACCGGGAAATAGGGGTAGGCTCAAACACTGTTTCGCCAATTCTTCTGCCACGGGAAATGCTCCTTGGCTAAAATTTGATGTTTTATACGCTTGTTGTAGGTGTGGGGGTACAGGGTAGTGGATCATTGTTTGAATTCCCCTATTTGATAAAAACTGTTGTAAGGCATCCCGTTTGGGGCTTTTTATGACGTATAAGTGCCACACATGGGTGCATGCCGGCGCAAGATAAGGTAGGGTTAATTCAGGTATTTCACAGAGCAGTGTTGCGTATAGGGAGGCTATGGAAGCTCTTTCGGCGTTCCACTGTCTCAATCGGGGAAGTTTTAAGCTCAGTATAGCCGCTTGTAAAGCATCTAAACGCGAATTTATACCCTGTA
>JBIPOY010000039.1:0-13573 GCA_044378705.1 Saprospiraceae bacterium | reverse complement strand
GTCATATTTGGACAAAGTCATGCCGGTCATATTGGGGTTGCTTTCACTCAACCATATATTTCCGTTTTTGTCTTCAAACATATTATGGACGCTACTCGTCGTAATATTGGTCAGAATTTTTTCTCCAAGCTTGCGGGAAGCCACCGGATCGTAGCGGCAGAGCCCATCGGTGTTGCCCATCCAAATATTGCCCCTTTTGTCTTCAACAATAGCATGGACGCGATAAAACGGGGAAGAATCATCTTTGTTGGTAAATTTGGAAAAAGATTGCCCATCATACAAAACCACCCCTTCATCTGTGCCGAGCCAAAGTGTTCCAACTTTATCTTGTTCAATGGCATATACCTGACCAAGGCTCAGGCCTTCCTGTTTGGTAAAATTAGTGAAACTACTTCCATCGTATCGACTTGCCCCTTTGTCTGTGCCAAACCAAATATTTCCGGACGAGTCTTCCGATATACACAGGACAACATCGCTAACAAGGCCATCCGCTGATGTAAAATATTTGAATGTGGTACCATCATATCGGTACACCCCTCCACCAATCGTGCCAAACCACAGCGTTTCAGTATGATCTTCCACCACAGAAAAAACATGAAAATGTCGCAGGCCTTCTTTTAACGTGATATTCGTAAAAACTTTGCCATCGTAGAATAGTATGCCCTCCCAAGTAGCAAACCAGTAATTTCCGTTTTTATCCTGTATCATATTGCGGGTGATACTGCGCGGGCCATGTGGGGAGACAGTATCGTTTGATACCACAAAATTGGGATCTTCAATAGGGCCTCTACTTGCCGGAAGTGTATTAAAACTTATCTTCTGCTCTTTTTCAGGCTGCTTGAATGGGTTGGATTTGTTGCACGACATACATAACATACACAACAAATGGGCGTAACCAAGCACTCTGAACAACCTTGTGTGTCTGTGGATACAAGCATTTAAAATGGACATAAAGAGGCTATTTTAAGGTATTTTGTAAGATATAGTTACATAAAACCCAACTGTCGCACAACAGTTGTCCTGTCAAACACTTGACTATGCCCACCTGTTTTTCCCTCGTTAAAATGGTAGATAGTTGCTCCGTTGGTCTTTATTGACTTGTTGGTGGGCGGAAAATCGCCAATTTTTCCAGTATTCGTTCCTGTCATTGTCCAGGTGATGGCCACATAATGGCCATCCATCGGGGGGTAATGATTGATGGAGGGACAAAGTACGCAAGTCAGATGGGATTGGTGATATTAAAGGGTGAGCGAATGTTGAATTTTTTCAACCTTCCAACCTTCCTAATAAAACACAACGCACCCCTAATGCGTTATTCCTTGTATCTTTAGCGCCTTATTTGCCAATCATTTTTCATAATATGACGATGCGTACGCTGCTTTTTGCTGCTTTTACTTTGTTTTTTTGGGGTTTTTCTGCCCATGCTTTGCAGGCCCAAGACCCCAACCTTGCCAACCAGTATTTTACCAATGGAGAATATGAGAAGGCGGCCATGCTGTACGATCAACTGTTGGAGAAAGACAAAAGGAGTGAATATTATTTCACGCGTTATGTGGAGTGTATGATGAATTTGGAACGTTATGTGGAGTGTGAAAAGGCAATTAAAAAGCAAATAAAGGATACCCCGGAGAATACCGCTTTGTATGTCGCCTACGGAAATATGTACGAAAAGCAAAACAAAATGCCGGAAGCAAATGCCCAATACAAACGGGCGCTCGACAAAATGGCGCCTGATTTTGCTGCCGTGGAACGTCTCGCCCGCCTTTTTACCAGCCAGTCAAAATATGATTTGGCCTTGGAAACATACGAAAAGGGAGCTTCCCTCACCCGCGATGATCAACGCTTTGCATTCAACATCGGGGAACTCTACCGACGCAAAGGCGAAACGGCTAAAATGGTGAATGCATACCTCAACGCACTCGGATCTGACCCCGGCAAACTTTCCCTGGTACAGACTCGATTGGCGCAGGTGCTCACTGCGGACGACTTTACAGAGCTCCAAACACAGCTCTACACACGCATTCAGGGGAACGATAACCCTGATTTTGTCGAATTACTGGCCTGGTCTTTTGTACAGCGGAAAGATTTCAAAAGTGCGCTGCGCCAATTCAAAGCCTTGGACAAAAGGCTTGGTGAAAACGGACAGCGCATCATGGGACTTTCCACAAACGCCGCTGAATCAAGCGAGTACGATGCTGCCATCGCTGGTTATGAGTATATCATCCAAGAAAAAGGCCCTTCCAGTCCGTTCTTTTTTGAAGCAAAAAAAGAGGCGATGTCTTGCCGCAGAAAAAAAATAACAGAAGGATATTCGTATAACAACGATGATCTTAAAATACTGGAAACGGAATATGAAAATTTTCTGGGACAGTATGGGCAATCTACTCAAACGGCAGAGCTGACCTTGCAATTGGCCGACTTGGAAGCCTATTACATGCAAAACCTACCCAAAGCCATTTTTTTACTGGAAGGCCTTCAAAAGACACCGGGGCTCAACAGAGAAAGGTTGGCACGCACCAAAATAAACCTCGGAGACTTTTATCTGATCAACGGTGATATTTGGGAAAGCACCCTTTTGTACAGCCAGGTTGACAAAGATTTTAAAGAGGAGACCATCGGGCAGGAGGCCCGTTTTAAAAATGCCAGACTGGCGTATTTCAATGGAGATTTTCAATGGTCACAGGCCCAGTTTGACATTTTGAAGGCGTCAACTTCCAAGCTGATTTCCAACGATGCCCTCGATTTGTCGGTGTTTATCATGGACAATCTTAACCTTGACACCTCCGCGGCGGCTATTTCGCTGTACGCGGGCGCTGAAATGTTGGTTTTTCAAAATCGTTTCGATGAGGCGTTTCAAAAACTCGATACCCTCTACCGGGCGTTTCCGGAACACTCCCTGCGGGACGATATTCTGTTTCTCGAGGGTCAAATTTGGGAGAAAAAGCGCGAATGGGAAAAAGCAGCCGTATTGTACAAAGATATTGCAGAAAAATTCCCTGAAGACATCCGCGCCGACAACGCACTTTTTGCCTTGGCCATGCTGTATGAAAAACGCCTCAACGACCCTGAAAAAGCCAAAGAACTTTATGAGCGTATTTTCATGGACTACTCAGGCAGTATTTTTGCCATAGAAGCCCGAAAACATTTCCGGATGTTGCGCGGTGATAAAATGCAATAATACTCCGCTACTAAAACCAATAAGCATGCATTATCCCAAATACCAATCCGACTCCCCAGCCAATCAATACTTCTTCCTGGGTATGTCGGTCAAGTACAACCCTCGACCAGGCGATAAGTCCTGAAAACAGCAGGAAGGCTAGTCCTGCCCAGGGGGAAATGGGTACGATGATGGTGCCAAGGTAGGTGGCCACCACGGTGTGCATGGAAATTTTAATGACAGCGTTGGTGGCGAAACACACCCCGAGCAGCGCGCCAACAAAAAGCGTTTCTCCCACAAATGGCTGATCCGTTAGGTAAAAATAGCCAACCGCCACCAGTAGCAAGACCATGATCGGTAAATAGACATTCACGGCCCGCTGTTTCTGATCCGACACATCCAAGTTGGTGATGCTGCCCCGTATTTTTCTGATCAGCAAAAAAACGCTGAGGGCTCCGAAAACAGCACAGACCGTGATTACCATCGGACTGGCTTGCGCCAACCCCAATTTATGGACAAACAAAATGGAAATAACCACCGGAAAAAGCAAAACAGGGCTACCAACGGTAGAAATAATCTTTGCAAATCGTGGGTGCAAGGTAACGTTCATGTAAGCCGGTTTTTTTATGATGGCAGGATCAATCCACCTTGCGAAAGTACAACAAGCAACACTTGTAATATCATCAAGCCATCAATGAGCACCTTGTGCCAAGGCTCCCAAGTTTTTTTTCGCAGCAATAAAGGCAACCACCAAGCGCTCAACGCAAGGGAAAACAGCAGCGCCAACAGTTCAAAAAAACCCACAATACCGTTACCAAAATTTGCCGCGGCGCACAAGCCGGAAAGCAATAAACATCTGTTAATCAAAGAAAAAGCTCGTTTATCTCCTAGGTTTCCAGCCCATGTAACGAGTCCGTGACGGTGATCGTACGCCGTGTCAACAAGGTCGTAACCAAGTGCTAGTACCAGCATAAAAAAAAACCTACCCAAGCATAAAAAAAAACAGCCCGTAGGAGGATCCACCGGCATTGGCAGCAAAAAGGTGACCCAAGTCCATGCCAATGCCACCACCAAGGGCTTGGCCTTGGGCATGTTTCTGAATCCCGAATTTCCGGATCGAGTGCCCCCATAATACGCCAACCAAAACAATAAAGGCGTTGTACCAGCAAAAAGAAAACTGGTAGGATGGAGCGCCGACTTCCAAGCAAAGACGAAACAAACACAAGAGAACAGGCCCGCTAAAAAAGCGGCTGCACGATAATAACCGTAGGTGTGGTTGAAGTGGTAGCCAAAAAGCGTTCCGCCAAAGACAAACCCATCCACCCATCCAGACAAGGGAGGAAGATGGAAGATCGTGCGGGTTTGAATGAGCATGGCAACCGCACAAAGAGGCACCCAGCATACATGAAAGATTCGATGAACGATGCGCATCTCTATTTTATCAGACGCATCTGTCGTGCCGTTATGGCTGACGGCACGACAGACCGATCAGTTCCGCAAGGGCTTCCCATGCTCCAACATGTATTGAATCCGCTCCAGCGTTTTTTGTTCTCCGCAGAGCGACAGGAACATTTCCCGTTCGATGTCGAGCAAGTATTGTTCGCTCACCTGTTGTTGACTGGTGAGATCGCCGCCACAAAGTACATAAGCGACTTTTTTAGCGATGAGGATATCGTGATCAGAGGCGTAATTGCCGAGTTTCAGGGAGTGGGCTGCCACATAGAGCGCGCCAAGCCCCGTGCGTCCCAACACGTTAATATCGGTGCGCCGGATGGGCATTACGTAGCCTTCTGAAAGTTCGAGTACTTTCTTTTTGGCCTCGCTGATATTTCGGGCGACATTGCGGACGATGCTGTCTTTTTGGTGTAGTAAATAGCCATAATGGAACGCTTCATCGGCAGAAGTTGCCACCTGCGCGGTGGCGATACACTTGAATTTTTCAATCAGGCGTGGAATCTGCACATCCCCTTCGCGGGACATTTCGTCGCTCAGGCGCACGGCGAACTCTTTGGTGCCGCCGCCGCCGGGAATAATGCCCACGCCCACTTCCACCAAACCAATGTAACTTTCTGCTGCCGCAACCACTGCATCGGCGTGCATAGAGAATTCACATCCGCCACCGAAGACATAACCTTGGGTTGCCATCACCACCGGAATAGCGGAATAGCGGATCCGCATAGACGTTTGCTGAAAGATGTGAACGGCTTGGTTCAATTCATCCCATTCCTGTTGGTAAGCCATCATAGCAATCATCATCAGGTTGGCGCCCACCGTAAAATTTTGGGCGTTGTTGCCGATGACAATACCGCGCCATCCCTCCACTTCAGCAATTTGAATGGAATCGTTGATGCCACGCAGAATTCCTTCGCCGATGGCATTCATTTTGGAATGAAATTCCAGACACAAGACACCGTCACCAATATCGTGTAGGGTACATTCATCATTGGAATAAACGGGTTTGTTGGAGCGGAAGCTGTCGAGCAGCACAAATGACGCTCCGCCCGGCAGCGGGCGGTAAGACTTGCTTTTTTGGTCGTAGTATTTTCGGACGCCATCTTCTGTTTGATAAAAAGAAGTATTTCCGGCGGCAAGCATATCTTTCACCCAGTCTGCTACATGCTCGCCTTGTTTTTCGGCCCATTCAACGCCTTCTTTCACCCCCACCATGTCCCAATATTGAAAAGGGCCCACGTCCCAGGCAAACCCTGCGCGCAGGGCATCATCCACCGCAAAGAGGGTGTCAGAGATCTCGGGCACGCGATTGGACACGTACGCGAAGAGCCCCAGAAACGATCGCTGCAGTAGTTCGGCGCCTTTGTCGTTGGCGGCAAAAGCAGCTTTGATACGGCGTGGCAGTTCATCTATTTGTCGGAGGGTATCGAGTACGGCAAATTTTTCTTTCTGTGGCAGCGAATATTCCAGGGTTTGAAGGTTCAGTGCGAGTACAACCGGGCGGCCTTTGGTGTCTTTTTCGCCTGTTTTTTTGTAAAATCCTTGGCCTGATTTATTGCCGAGGAACTTGTTGTCCACCAAAAAATTCAGAAAATCAGGCACTTCCATACCCGATATTTGCTCATCCTTTGGACAATTTTGTTTCATGCCTCGCATGACATGCACAGCCGTGTCCATGCCCACCAAGTCGGCCAGTCGGAAGGTGCCGGTTTTGGGTCGCCCGATGGCTGGGCCCGTCAAGGCGTCTGCAGCGTCAATACCGAGACCCAATTCATGGGTCAGTTGAAATATTTTAGCCATGGCATACACCCCTACCCTATTGGCAATAAACGCGGGGGTATCTTTGCAAAGCACTGTTTGTTTTCCGAGGACAACATCGCCGTAGTGCATAAAAAAGTCGATCACTGCCGGGTGTGTTTCGGCGGTGGGGATAACCTCAAGCAAACGCATGTAGCGCACCGGATTAAAAAAGTGGGTTCCGCAAAAGTGCTGTTTAAAGTCCTCACTTCTACCTTCTGCCATCAAGTGAATGGGGATTCCGGAAGTATTAGACGATACCAAAGAGCCCTTGGCGCGGTGTACATCCACTTTTTCGTAGATCAATTTTTTTACATCCAGTCGTTCCACCACGACCTCAATGATCCAGTCGCAATCCTCAATTTTGGCGAAGTCGTCGTCAAAATTACCGATTTTGATTCGGTTGGCATATTGGTTGTCGTAAAAAGGCGCTGGTTTGGCCTTGGTGGCGTTGGCGAGTGAATCTGCAGCAATTTTGTTGCGATTTCCCGTTTCGGTGGGCAGATCGAGCAGGAGGACTTCGATTCCACAGCCGGCCAATTGGGCGGAGATAGCGGTACCCATGAGGCCGGATCCGAGCACGGCGACTTTTCTGATGCGTTTGTTGATCATAAAATTGGAGCTAACATTTGCACGCTAAGGTAAAGGTGAATCCCCCACAGCGCAAATGCAATCAAGTTTTCTGGTGTTTTTTCTTTGCCGCCGGAAAAAGAATGTTGTTTAGGATGAGCCGGAAGCCGGGAGAATTGGGGTGGAGTTCCAAATCGGTGGGTGGGTCACCGACATAGTGTCGGTAGTCTTCCGGATCATGTCCGCTGTAGAACGTCCAGAATCCCATTCCCTGGGCACCATGAATATAGCGTGTTTCGCTGGCGGGTTTGTTTTCGCCCAGAATCAGCACATTGGATTTGATGTATTTTTTTTGGAATGCCGTTGCTTGGCCCATGAAGCCTTTTACGGTTCGCGTATGGCATTGGTTGAGCATGGTGGGGACAGGATCCCATTTGGCAGAAAAATCAAACAGGGTAAAGTAGTCTTGTTCGGGAGATACGTGACGGCCACTTACTTCACTGTTGTCTATGGTGGAATGTTCGTAAATCATAGGGTCTGAGATCACCTGAAAGTTCTCGAACGCGAATGTTTTGGAGTAGTCGAGTTTGCTTTGACAAGCGGGGTCAATGGGGTCACCATCAAATTGTGCGGCGCAGATATCGGTTCCTGCTGCTGCCAAGGCGATATCGTAGGTATCCGTAGCGGAACACATGGCGAACATAAACCCACCTCCGAGTACAAAATCCCTGATTTTTTGGGCAACCGCCAATTTGAGTTGGCTAACTTTGTCAAAACCATTTTGTCTGGCGAGATTTTCCATCATACGCACATGTTCGCGGTACCAGGGTTGTCCGCTGTAGTTGGCATAAAACTTACCGAACATCCCTGCAAAATCCTCGTGGTGCAGGTGCACCCAGTCGTATTCTGCGAGTTTTCCTTGGAGCACCTCCGTATCGTACAAGACATCGTAAGGGATTTCTGCATAGGTTAGTACCATGGTCACCGCGTCATCCCAAGGTTGAATTTCCTGGCCTTTTTCGTCTTTGGCAGGGGTATATACGGCAATTTTAGGTGCTTTTTCGAGCTTAATCTTGTCCATATTTACTTCCGGGTTGAGAATTTCATTCTCAATGGCAGCGAATTGAGCATCGGCAATGACTTCATAGCTCACATCACGGGTTTTACATTCTTTTTCGAAAGCAGTCGTGTACACGAACGCGAAACTCCCCCCCCGGTAATTCAGCAGCCAATAGGCCTCCACTCCCTGCGAAAGCACCCAATAGGTAATGCCATAGGCTTTTAAGTGGTTGCGTTGGTGCGTTTCATCCATGGGCAACAGAATCACTGAAGCTTTTAACTGGCTGGTAACAATGGCAAGAAACGCGAAAATGATAAGTTGACGGCGCATTTTTATACGGTTTATAGTGGACAACAAGCACAAGCAGACGAGCAGTATGGAACAGTAGCCTACCACCATAGGCGGCTCAAAGGTAATACACACACGGAGGTGATGACCGCTGTGGGTGTTATTACTTCGTGAAACGAAAGAAAACACGTTTTGTTAGGGTTGGTGGCAACTTTTTAGTCGTTGGATCAAAAAAATGGCAGAAACAGGGTGCCCTGACATCCGTGCCGGAGGGTATGGAGCGGTGAGGGGTACGGTGAGGGCAATATCGGGTTCGAGGGCGGCATACGTTCGGCTCATGGAACTGCCTGACCACCGGCAGTTGCGTCTTTTTGACAAATCAAATTGGAAACAGGTGACAAATTGACGTCCAACCATCCCATACATTGCCATTATTTCAGGAAAATAGGGTTGGTTACAAATTTGCAATGTGAGAGTATCTCCCAAAATAACAGCGGGTTTCGTTGACCATTCTTGCGTTAGAAACGTATAAGAACGGTGATTACGAGCAAAAGTGGCTGAAAACGTCCGGCATTTTACTTGGAAATCGAAGACACAAACTCCGTTTATCACACAATATCCCTAACCATACAATACAGAAAAATGACATACGATAATTTCACCATCAAGGCGCAGGAGGCGATCATGCAGGCCCAGCAAATTGCTGCCGGGCTTGATCAGCAGAATGTTGACACCGCACACCTCATCAAAGGTATGCTCCAATCCGATGACTCCGCCACCGATTTTATCCTGAAAAAAGCGGGGGCGAGCATGACTCGATTGGAGGAAGACCTCGACAAATTGGTAGCAGAGACACCGAAAGTACAAGGCGCCGACAAGCAATACCTCTCCAACGAAGCCAACAAGGCAATCGCTGCCGCCAAAACCATGCTGAAGGATTTTGGGGATGAATACATTTCTTTGGAGCTCCTCCTCTTGGGTATTGCCAAAGGCAATGACAAAACTGCCCGCTTGCTCCGCGAGCACGGTGCGAACCTTGACACCATTACAGCCGCGGTAAAGGAGCTCCGCAAAGGCCGAAAAGTGAGCGATCAAAGCTCCGACAATGTGTACAATGCCCTGAACAAATATGCGATCAACCTCACAGAAATGGCTGAATCCGGGAAGTTAGACCCCGTTATTGGCCGAGACGAAGAAATTCGACGGGTATTGCACATCCTGAGCCGCCGAAAGAAAAACAATCCTGTCATCATTGGCGACCCCGGTGTGGGCAAAACAGCCATCGTGGAAGGCATTGCCTGGCGCATTGTGAAACACGACGTACCGGAAACACTTTCCGGTAAAAAGATCTTCTCCCTTGACATGGCATCGCTCATCGCCGGTGCAAAATACAAAGGTGAGTTTGAAGAACGCTTGAAGGCCGTCATCAAGGAAGTGGTGGACAGCAACGAACAGGTAATTCTGTTTATTGATGAAATTCACACCTTGGTGGGTGCCGGCGGTGGTCAGGGTGCTATGGATGCTGCCAACATCCTAAAACCTGCCCTTGCACGGGGCGAACTGCGCACCATCGGCGCAACCACCCTCGACGAATACCAGAAATACTTTGAAAGTGATAAGGCACTGGAACGACGATTTCAATCGGTCTATGTGGACGAACCCAGTTTAGAAGATACCATTTCCATTCTTCGTGGTATTCGCGAGAAATACGAAAATTACCACAAGGTTCAGATCCTCGATGAAGCAATTATCGCATCGGCGGAGCTTTCTCACCGGTACATTTCTGAACGAAAACTACCCGATAAAGCCATTGACCTCCTCGATGAGGCCGGTGCAAAATTGCGCCTCGAGCTCGATTCCGTCCCTGAAGATGTGGACAAACTTGACCGACAGTTGCGCCAATTGGAAATTGAACGCGAAGCCATCAAACGCGAAAATGACACGCGAAAACTGGAGTCTATGAACAAGCAAATCCAAGATTTACGCGAAAAGCTGGACGGACTCCGCGCCAAATGGACGTCCGAAAAAGAGATTGTAGAGGCCATCCAACGTTGCAAGCAAAAATTGGAAGACCTTCAAATTCAGTACCAACGGGCAGAACGGGAAGGCAACTTGGAATCAGCTTCGAGAATAAAATACCAGGATATTCCGGCGCAAGATGCCATGTTGATGGCCGCCGAAGAGAAACTTTCGCTCATTGCGCCCGAAAGCCGCATGACCACCCAGGTGGTCACGGCCAATGACATCGCCGAAGTAGTTGCCCGTTGGACCGGTATTCCACTGTCGAAAATGATGAAAGGAGAACGGGAGCGGCTGATACACCTAGAGACTGAGATGCACAAGCGCGTCATCGGTCAAGACGAAGCGGTAGAGGCCGTCAGCGATGCCATTCGACGCAACCGCGCCGGGCTCAGCGACCCTGACAAGCCCATTGGATCTTTTATTTTTTGTGGTCCCACAGGGGTAGGTAAAACCGAGCTTGCCAAAGCCTTGGCGGATGTACTGTTTGACGATGAAAAAGCCATCACAAGAATAGATATGAGCGAGTATCAAGAAAAACACAGCGTTTCACGGCTTGTGGGCGCACCTCCCGGGTACGTCGGCTACGATGAAGGTGGCCAACTCACAGAAGCCGTGCGACGTCGCCCCTACTCCATCGTACTCTTGGATGAAATTGAAAAAGCGCACCCCGATACCTTTAATATCTTATTGCAAGTATTGGACGATGGGCGCCTAACAGACAACAAAGGGCGGACGGCAAATTTCAAAAACACCATCGTCATTATGACCTCCAACCTTGCCAGTGACCGCATCATGGAAGCCTTTGAAGGATATGATACGTTACAAGACAGCCAAAAAGGGGAAGTATTTGAAACCGCCAAAACGGAAGTGATGGATGCCTTGAAAATGAACCTGAGGCCGGAGTTTCTCAATAGGATTGACGAAGTCGTGGTATTCCACCCCTTGCTCCGGAATCAGATGGCCCAAATACTCGATATCCTGATGCTGGATATCCGGGAGATGTTGCACAAACAAGAATTAGGACTTGAAATCAGCAAGGAGGCCGGAAAAGTCTTGGTGGAACACGGATTTGATCCACAGTTTGGCGCCCGACCACTCAAACGTACCCTGCAACGCGAACTGATCAACGCATTGGCCAAGCACTTGCTCAGTGGTGATTATGAAAAAGGCGATACCGTGTTGATAGACGCCGCGGGTAATGGGTTGACGTTTGGCAGGAAGTCAACTGTCAACGAGAAAGTCATCACTACCCAATTTTAGCCACTGAAAATCGCGTATGCGTGGGTCAGTTGGATGATATTGAGAAGGTAACTGGTTAGGTGGCACGCTGTCTGGCCCAAAAAGGCCCATTTTCCGCCATACTTCGCAGATTTTTTTGACCGTAGCGCTGCTATGGCCTGCAAAAATCTGCTTCGTCTGGCAAAAAATGGCCACTTTTCCGTCTCAGACGCGACCGCGCTAACCAGTTACTTGAGAAAATAATCAGAACATTTTGCAGTTCAGTGCCGTGAAAGCGTTTCCGCCAACAAAAAGTTGGCGGAAACGTTACTACCTTTGCGGCGCCAGGAAGAGGAGGATTAAGACAAGTCCGCCCGTTGGACCACAGCACAACAATGAAGAATATACGCAATTTTTGCATCATAGCGCACATTGACCACGGTAAAAGCACCCTTGCCGATCGTTTATTGGAATACACCAACACCATCAGCAAGCGAGACATGCAGGATCAGGCGCTGGACAACATGGATCTTGAACGCGAACGCGGCATCACCATCAAGAGCCACGCTATTCAGATGCACTATATCCACCCGGCCAATGGAGAGGAATATATTTTCAACCTGATTGATACCCCGGGGCACGTAGATTTTTCCTATGAAGTGAGCCGATCTATTGCCGCCTGTGAAGGTGCGTTGCTGTTGGTGGATGCTTCACAAGGTATTCAGGCACAAACCATTAGTAACTTGTACTTGGCCGTTGACCACAACTTGGAAATCATCCCAATTGTCAACAAAGTGGACATGGAAAGTGCAATGGTAGAAGAAGTGCAAGATCAAATCATTGATCTGATTGGATGCAAAAGAGAAGAGATCATTTCTGCCTCCGGCCGTACCGGCATTGGTATTCCGGAGATTTTGGCGGCTGTTGTTGATCGTATCCCTGCGCCCAGTGGCAACCCAGACGCGCCCCTTCAGACCATGATATTTGACTCCGTTTTCAATTCTTACCGGGGCGTTATTGCCTACGTACGGGTCATGAATGGAAAAATGAAAAAAGGGGACAAAATAAAATTTTACAACACCGGAAAGGAAGTCATTGCGGAAGAGGTGGGTGTATTGAAAATGGGTCAATTTGAGGCGAGTGAGATTGGAACAGGCGATGTTGGATATGTCATCACGGGTATCAAGGTGAGTCGGGAGATCAAGGTAGGTGATACCATTACCCACGTTGCGCGGCCTTGTGAAACAGCTGTTCGGGGTTTTGAGGAGGTCAAACCGATGGTATTTGCGGGTGTGTATCCGATGGATACCGATAATTTTGAGGATCTGCGCGATTCATTGGAGAAACTTCAATTGAACGATGCCTCATTGGTATTTGAGCCGGAAACGTCTGCCGCCCTTGGATTTGGTTTTCGTTGTGGATTTTTGGGTATGTTGCACTTGGAGATTGTACAAGAACGTCTCTACCGGGAGTTTAACCAAGACATCATCACGACCGTTCCGAACGTTCCGTATTTCGCCACCAACATGAAAAACGAACGCAAACTGATCCGACAGCCCAGTGAATTGCCCGAGCCCAACCACCTTCAGGGCGCTGAAGAGCCCTATATTTACGCACAAATCATCACCAAGCCGGAGTATATAGGCAATATCATGAAACTGTGTATGGACAAACGGGGTCTGCTGCAAAAGCAGGTATACCTCACCCCTACCCGTTTGGAAATGACCTTCCACATGCCTTTGGCTGAAATTGTTTTTGACTTTTACGACCAATTGAAATCCTGTACCCGCGGATATGCCTCTTTTGATTACCACTTACTTGATTACCGCGAGACGGATTTGGTTCGACTTGACATCAAGTTGAATGGCGAGCAAGTGGACGCGTTGTCAGCACTTGTGCACCGTTCCAAGGCTGAATCAATGGGGCGGCGGATGTGTGAAAAATTAAAAACATTGTTGCCCCGCCAGCAATTCCAAATCGCCATACAGGGAGCCATTGGCCAGAAAGTA
>JBIPOY010000038.1:0-13575 GCA_044378705.1 Saprospiraceae bacterium | reverse complement strand
AATGCGACCCGCCAACCACACAAAAAGCACAGCCGTTGCGACCACCAATATCAGTGAAAGTGCTACCTGCCACCAAGGCGGATTAAACGCCATTCTGAAAGGCATGGCAATGGGTGAAAACAATGGGAAAATGGACGCAAATACCATCAAACCACTGTCGGGGTTGCGCCATCCGGCCATAGAGACGATGTAAAAGGCTAAAATTAGCGGAATAGTCGCCGGCAATGTGAGGGATTGCCCCTCGCCCATATCATCGCCCATGGCAGAACCAACCGCGGCAAACATAGAGGAGTAGATAAAATACCCCCCCAAAAAGAAGACGATGAATGAAAAAATAATAAGCGGCCAGTTCTGTTTGGCCAGTTCTGACATGATCCGCATTCCTGTGTCTTGCATCAATTCCGGATCCATTCCTTCTACCCCCGGGCCCATCGTAGGCGGTTGCATTTGGGCCGCATCTATACCGAGCACCAATGGTACGACAAACGCAACTGCACCACTCAAAATAACCCAGGCCACCACTTGGGTTAACCCAACCAATCCTGCGCCTATGATCTTGCCCATCATCAAGTCAAATGGCCTGACGGAAGACATCATGACTTCCACGATGCGGTTGGTCTTCTCTTCCATCACGGAACGCATCACCATTTGACCGTACATCAACACCATGAAAAACAATAAAAAAGTCATAATGCCACCCACTGCGAGCCCAACGCCGGCGGTGTATTTGCTTTGATCATTGTCTTGGTCGCCCCGAATACCCTCCGGATCTATGGATACCTCGGCATCCAATAGCAGGAGTTGTGCCGCATCCAATTTCAAGGAATCCATTTTGTATTCTTTGATTTTGGAAGCGATCCTTCGTTCGATGAGGCTACTCTTTTCAGGCGCCAGTTTTTCGTCGGAATAATAGTAAACGGTGTGGTCTTTCTGTTGAAAATTACCCAAACGGGGGATACGCAACACCCCATCCAACTGTTTTTCCCCAACCGCTTGTTTGAGTTGTTCAAGGGTTTTATTGCCCGAGGGAATAAAACGAACGCCCTTTTCATCGGGTATTTGCTTTATCATATTGGCCTCGTCGAGCACAGCAACTTTGATTTCTCCACTCCCTTGGTAACTGGATAAACCAATGATGACCAACATGTACACCAACAAGCCAACCGGGGCCAGAAGCGTACCCACAATAAACGATTTTTTGCGAACACGTGTGAAATACTCACGTTTTATGATCAAACTTAGTTTTGACATTTTTTCAAGGCGTTTCAGATAAACAAGTTAACCACTTAAGTGGTCGCTTCTCAGACAAAAATAGGACTTTTTAGGCCGGGCAGTATACCGTATTAGAGGTTACAACGGCATTCACCCCTCCTCTGTTTCTGCTACCCTACGAATGAATATCTCATTAAAGGTTGGCAAAATTTCTTCATATCGAACAATACGAGCCTCTTGTTGAAGAAATATCTTCAGCAAATCATTGCTTTGGCCATCCTCCTCCAACTTGAATGTGATGGCATTTTTCTCTCTTTTTTCCACTCTAAATCGTTCCGGCAGATCGGTTGGAGGTTCGCCCTGCGTTTCTACACGGAACAAGTTTTGTTTGTACTGACTTTTGATGGCCTGAACCTCCCCACAGAGCACGTTTTTGCCCTTGTTGATCAACACGATATGATCACACATTTCTTCTACCTGTTCCATACGGTGGGTACTGAAAATGATGCTGATGCCTGATTCGTTGAGTTGCCGAATCTCTTCTTTGATGAGGTTGGTATTGATCGGGTCGAGGCCGGTGAATGGTTCATCGAGGATGAGCAGCATGGGTCGGTGGAGGATGGTGACGATAAATTGTATTTTCTGCTGCATCCCCTTGGAGAGGTCCTCAATTTTTTTTGACCACCAGTCTGTGATCTCAAATTTGGTAAGCCAATGGTCAATGGCTTGTTTGGCTTGCTGGTTGGTAAGCCCTTTGAGTTGGGCCAGGTACATCAGGTGTTCTCCAACCTTCATTTTTTTGTACAGCCCCCGTTCTTCCGGCATGTAACCTATTTTTTCGGGGGTACGGGAATTAAGTTTTTCACCATCCAAGTATATAGCGCCCTCATCAGGAGCCGTTATGGTGGTGATCATGCGGATCAGCGATGTTTTGCCGGCACCGTTTGGCCCTAGCATTCCAAACACACTGCCCTTCGGAATATCAAGACTGACATTGTTGACAGCCCGGTAATCGCCGTATGTTTTGACGACATTTTGGATAGAAAGGATCATATTGGTAGTTTTGACGGATGCTTTTAATGAGGGCAAGACGCCATGCACCAAAAGTAGTGAAGAGGTACACGGGGCGAATAATTTATCGGCAAAAGCAGAAATTAGAATGTTCAGGTATCAAAATTGAGCGATGAACGCACGCGGGAACGGAAGGATCACGATATCCTTTACCCCTGTTATCCGAACATGCCCCGTGTACAGCGAAGCCGGATTAGTCAATCAAATCTACTTTTTTCTTCCTCGAAATTCCCATTTTCTCCAAACCACGGTCAAATATCCAATACACCACCGGGACAACAATCAGGGACAAGAGCATAGAGGAACTAAGACCACCGATGATGGCCCAAGCAAGGCCATTTTTCCAGTCTGCACCAGAACCCTGGGCAAAGGCAATGGGTAAAAGCCCAATGACCATCGCGATGTTGGTCATGACAACCGGGCGAAAACGCAACTTCGTTGATTGCAGCAACGATTCGCGCAATGGCACACCCGTCTCTCGCAGTTGGTTGGCAAAATCAACCACCAAAATAGCGTTCTTCGCGACCAAGCCTATCAACATCAACATCCCCATTCCGGTGAAAACGGTGAGGTTTTCACCTGCTAAAGCCATCGCCAAGAAAGCACCTATAATAGAAAGGGGTATAGAAACCAACACAACCAATGGATAAATCCAATTGTCATAGAGGGCAACCATGATTAGGTAAACCAGCAATAAGGAAGTCCAAAGGGCAAAACCGAGGGTGCCAATACCCTGTTCCTGTCGCTTTAAGTCACCACCATACATGATCTGGACTCCGGGCGGAAGGGGCATTACTTCAATCCGCTTTTTGATGTCACGGGTAACACTACCATTGGGCCTGCCAATCACCTGCGCACTGAGCATAACGGACGTGATCCGGTTGCGGCGTTCAAGTCGTGTTGGCGCTGACCCTTCCTGTACATCGGCGAATTGCTTGAGGTACACCGTACTGCCGAGGGGATTGACGAAAGAGAGGTTCCGGATGTCTTCCACACTTCGGCGATCAAAAGCATCGAGGGCAATTCGAATGGGGTATTCATAGTCACCATCACGGTACTTGGCATCGGTATTGCCACTGAATGCTGTTTGAAGTGTTAAGCCAACCTGCGCCATGGCCAAACCACAATCGGCCATCCGCTGGCGGTTTACCTCGACTTTCACCTCCGGATTGCCGCCTTCTACCGTTGCTGTAATTTCAACACAGCCCGGAACGGCCTCCATTTCCTTGCGCACCCTGCTCGACAAAGCCAACAAGGTGTCAAGGTCCGATCCATTCATCATGATTTCAATGGGCATAAGCGACAGCCCTAGAATGTCAATTGGATTGGTTTTGATGCGAGCTCCTGTCACAATTTCTTCGAGCTGTACTTTTGTTTTTCTGGCAAAAACGGGGGTGGTTTCTGCCCTACCCTGGCCAAAAGGCGTCAAAAAAACCTGTATTTCAGCTGTATTGGGTGTACTTTGACCAAATGTTTTGTTCGAAGAGCCCACCGTCGTAAAGGTGTGCCGTACATGTTTTTGCTCGCGCAGCCAAGCTTCTACACGTTTTGCTGTGGCATTCGTCTGCGTCAAAGAAGCGTCTTGTGGCATGCCTATTTCAATCAAAAACTCCCCACGTTCTCCTGCCTCCATGAAGGCATTGCCGATCAAACCGGAGGTCACCAGCAAAAAAGAACTGCCAAACATCCCCGCAGCAATCAGCAGCGTAATAATTTTGTTGCGGTGATTCTTCAACGCCAACCCCAACAACCCAACAAAACCCTCCGATACCCAGTCCAGAAAAGATTCAAATCGCAAGACGATTCGCCCTCCTATGTTGTTGCCCTCAAACCGATGCAGTTTCCCAAAGCGGGAGGTCAGCCACGGTACCAACGTAAATGATACCAACAAAGACATCAGGGTGGATGTCAGTACCGTCATACAAAATTGCCGTAAAAGATTGGGCACCAACCCTGTACTCAAAACAATGGGCAAAAATACAACCACATCCACCAGCGTAATGCTGATGGCCGTGTACCCAATTTCCTTCCTTCCGTCATAACTCGCCTGCACCTTACTCTTCCCCATTTCCAAATGTCGGTAGATATTCTCTATGACCACAATTGCGTCGTCTACCAAAATACCAATCGCCAAGGATAGGCCTAGGAGCGACATCAAGTTGAGGGAATAATCAAATACCCGCATCATGACGAAGGTGCTGATGACGGAGGTAGGAATTGACACCAAAACGATGGCGGCATTGCGGATACTGTGCAAAAAGAGCAGCATCACCAGCGCTACCAGTAAAATGGCAATCCCCAGATCCTCCAAAACAGCATTGGTAGCCTTCTTGGTGAATGTACTACTGTTGGCCACTACCTCAAATTTCAAACCCTGCTCCGCGTAAATACCTTGTAATGTAGCCAATTTCTCCAAAACCAGTTTGGACATTTCCACCGCGTTGGCATCGCCCTGCTTGCGAACGGAAATACCCACCGCAGGTGAACCATCGTAACGACACACAATATCAAGATCCTTGACACCATCTTGGATCTCCGCAATGTCTCTTAGGAAAATTGACGCCCCAAATCGGCTTTTTCCAACCACAAGCGTACGAATATCATTGATATCCAGAAACTTACCGGCCAAGCGAATACGCAACTGCCCCGCATCGCCCGTAACCTTTCCGGTGGGAAAGTCAAGATTGGCGGTTTGCACCGCTTGCGCAACCTGCAACAGCGACAAACCATATTGTTCAAGTCGGGTACTGGAGATGTTGATCTTTATTTCCCGTTCCTCTCCGCCCAAAATACTCACCTGCGCTACCCCTTTTACCTGCGATATTTCGGGCAATGCTCGATTTTTGATCAGGTCGAAAAAAGCAGTGCCCGTCACGTTGGCCGATACGGCCAACTTCAAAATGGGCAATTCATCCAAGGCAAATTTGTTGATGATGGGCGAGCGTACCTCCTTGGGAAAAGTAGCCTGCAATTGGTTGATTTTGCGCTGCAGTTCCTGCACCGCCTTGTCTAAGTCAACCGATTGCTCAAATTCAACGGCAATAAAAGAGGAATTCTCTTGAGAACCCACCTGTACTTGGTCTATGCCCTCTAGCGATGAAATGGCATCTTCAATGGGCTTACTGACGGTATTTTCTACTTCACTGGGGGAAGCACCCGGATATACCGTTATAATGGTTACCACCGGTGGGCTGAACTTTGGCACCAACTCAATCGGCAAACTGAAATAGCTCGCAACGCCCATAAACGTCAGCACCGCGAATAGGACGACGATGAGCGAAGGACGACGAATGGATAATGCGGTGAGGTTCATAAATGTGTGGTAAAGGTACGCAGTGCTGCGTTGAAAGTGCAAGTTACTGCCGGAATCAATTACCGCTCAATTTTCTTTCTACTGTTGTATGGCCTCCCACAAACACCTTATTGCATAAACGATACCGCTAACCGCTGTATAGCATGACCCGTTTATGCCCTGGGTTTCCAGAATAACGGCAGTAATGGTGCCAATTCATACTGCCTTTTCATCTTCATATTACAGTATTTGGGGTGAAAAAGCAGATTTACAAGCGAAATTCAGTCAGCCAAATTTCCAATTGGTAGGGGGATTTAAACGCAATTTTTTTGCCTTTTTCACCCAAAACTGAAATTGCCGTTGCCCAAGCATCTGCTGTGGTCGCATTGTGTGCTTTCACGGTAACCAAGGTATGGTGGGTGAGCCCCATACCGGTTTTCGGGTCGATGATGTGGGAATAGCGTTTCCCTTCCAACGCCACAAATCGTTGGGTAGCCCCAGAGGTAGTGATACCGCATTCTTCTAACACCAGGGTCGTGGAATGACCTTCTTGGGTTGGTATTTCAATTTTCCAGCCAATTTCTCCGGGCGGTGCTTGGCCGATGGCGATGTCTCCACCGGCATCAACCAGCGCCTGGTTGATACCCATTTGTCTCAATGATTTCAGGCAATCATCGGCTGCCCATCCCTGCGCAATTCCCCCCAAATCTAGGGCCATACCGACTTTACAGAGTTGGATACGGTGGCCTCTACGATAGGTTTTTACCTTGCGCCACCCCACCTTATCGAGTGCTTCCACCCGTCTTATTTCTGAGGGCATTTCGCTCAAGGACCTGGCGCGGCGCCATAGTCGGGTGAGCGGACCAACGGTGATATCAAAAGCGCCATTGGTTTGTTGAGAATATTTTTTCGCTTTCAAAACAATGTCGAATAATTCCTTGGAAACAGGGATTTTTTTTCCTGAACCGGCCCATTGGCAAAGCTGATTCAACTCACTTTCCGGTAGCCAGTCTGAGAACACTGCATTTAAGGAGTCAATTCTTGAAAAAAGCGCCGCTGCAATGGTTGTTGCCTGTGCAGCATCCTGATCTGCGTAAAACACAACCCTGAACAACGTACCCATTTGTGGGTGTTGGAAAGAATAACGAACCCACGCGTTTGGAGTTGCCTCCAAACGCGTGGGTTGTCCGCTGGATGATCCTGTTAAAAGAACAAAAAAAGTCCCAAAAACCAGCCCAAGACGCATCACATTACCTTGGTAACACCAGGAATGGCACAGGGATATAATCCATCAGGGCCGGGAAGTACCTTGGGCATGGCATCCCAGCTCAATTTGTCCGGCATCAGACTGATGTCAGAATACAGTGCAGCATCCCATTCCACCGGCTGACCTGAGTAGGTAGCCATTCGGCCCATAATGGCCGTCATGGTACTTTTGGCGGCATTTTCAGCATCAGCAAATTTGTATTCACCCTTTGCTATGGCGGCAAAAAGCTCATCGTGCTCTACTTGGTAAGGATTGGGATCGTTTTTGTCATCGTGGTCAAAAATACGGTAACCGCTGCGGGTGAATATTTTACCCGGAGCTGGTGCGCTTCCGTTGGTACCGTGAAAACCTTCCGTAACACTGTCTTTCGCACCCGGTATTTGGCGGCATTGGCTGAACATCCTGGAACCGTCAGCATACTCATATTCGATGGTATGATGATCAAATATTTCACCAAAATCTTTGCCCACACGCACCTGGCGCCCTCCACTGCCGTGGGCTTTAACCGGATAAGCCTGTTTCACCCAGTTGGATACGTCCAAATTGTGCACGTGTTGTTCCGTGATGTGATCGCCGCACAACCAGTTAAAATAGTACCAGTTAGTCATTTGGTATTCCATTTCCGTTTGCCCGGGCTTTCGCGGATGCACCCACAATTCCCCCATATTCCAGTACACCCGAGAGGCCACAATATCGCCGATGACACCATTTTGAAGCCGATCTACCCATTGGCGGTACACCGTTTGGTAGTGGCGCTGCAAACCAACGACCACATTAAGTTTTTTTCGTTTGGCTTCTTCCGCCGCTGCCAGTACTTTTCGGATACCAACCGCATCGGTAGCCACCGGTTTTTCCATAAAAATCTGTTTACCCTGCGCCACGGCTTCCGCGAAATGGGTAGGACGAAAACCCGGGGGGGTGGCCAAAATGACCACATCAGCGTGCTTCATGGCTTTATGATAGGCATCAAAACCTACATATTTACGCTCCTCGGGCACATCTACCCGATTTTTTACAGAACCCTCAACACCGGCTGTGTCAGAAATATCATCCGCGATGAGGCTGTTATATGCTTCATCGAGCCGCCCGCGAAAAGCATCCGCCATGGCCACCAATTTCACATTTTGTTGGGTGAGCAAGGCCTGAAGCGTAGCACCGGTACCACGCCCGCCACAACCTATCAGGGCAATTTTAATGGTGTCATCGGTCAAACTATTGGCCGCTTGGGCCAAGGGAAGCCCGCTGAGCATGGCTCCCCCGGTTAGAACTGTGGTGGTTTTGAGAAAGTCGCGTCGTGAGCTATTGTTCATGATCTTTGCGTTGATATGTTATAATTTCACACTGTTTAATGGCTTCAAGGCCCTAAGCGCTTGTTCGGGAGTTGGCTTTCGGCTCAAAATTAATTCCCGAACAAGCTCTAATCTTTTATGGCCTTTTGAAAAAATGCGTCCCGATCGCCCTTGCTTCGCCGGCGTACTTCCTTGACCAACCGAAACCCAACAAATGGAGATTCCGGATTCCACCATTTACTTTTGGGAATTTGCGGGTCACGGGCCTGCCATTTGGGGTCGCTTTTGCGGCGATCGGCACTGCGTAATTCTTCCGCGTAATCTTCAAAACAACCGCCTTTCACAGTTCGAGAGTGTTTTTTGGTTGGAATAATCCAGGGGTTTAGGGATACAGAATCCAACTTGGAATAATAATCTACGGTATAATAATCGAGACACCACTCCGCCACATTGCCATGCATATCGAAGAGGCCCCATGGATTGGGCTTTTTAGTGCCCACTTTTTGGTAAGAGCCTGCGCTGTTGTCGTAATACCAAGCATAATCACCCGCTTTTTGCGGATGCTCCCCCCAAGAAAAGGCCGTGGAGGTGCCTGCACGACAAGCATATTCCCATTCTGCTTCGGTTGGAAGGCGGTAGAAGTCGCCGGTTTTATCCGAAAGCCACTGACAATATCGCAGCGCTGACTGCTGTGTCATCGTGGTAGCCGGAAAACCTCCCGCTTTACCACGTCCGTAGGTGAAATCATAATAAGGTGGCGAAGGGCGGGACACCGCATCCGCACTGAATCCGGATGAATCGAGCGAAACATCCGCATCAAAAGACCTAAATTGGAAAAGAAAGAACGCGTCGAAAGTAAGTTCCGTAGTTCCCATCCAAAAACTATCCAAACGCACCTCGTGCTGACCTTCATCGTCATCTTTACCCACTTCATCCGTGGGACTACCCATCGTGAATGGCCCGCCCGGCAGGAGCACCATATCGAAAGTTATATTGGAGCCCGGTATGGAAAAAATGGCTTTGTTTTGGGCCGTCAAGCCAACAACGTAAGCCTGCACCACAATAACGAACAAAAAAAACCTGCCGATCATTTTTTTAGCCCGATTTCACGAAGCCTTTCGTCTAGGTACTCCCCTGCTGTAATAGGTTCGTAGTGCAAAGGGGTGTCTTCAGTGACACAGGAATCCAGGCATGTAAGATCCATAGAACTTACCGGGTGGAGGAAAAAGGGAATACTCAGCCGAGGGAGGTGCCATTCTTCCCGGGGAGGGTTTACCACACGGTGGGTGGTACTTTTGAGGTAGTTGTTGGTCAATCGCTGCAACATATCACCCACATTGACAACAATTTCATCCGCTTCCGGCATAATGGGGACCCAATGGTGTTGGGAGTTCAGCAGTTGGAGCCCGCCGGCACTGGCGCCTACCAGCAAGGTAATCAGATTAATATCCTCATGTTGTTCGGCGCGAATGGCACTTTTGGGCTCTTGCGTAATGGGTGGGTAGTGGATACTTCTGAGGATGGAATTACCGTCTTTTATTTGTTGGGCGAAGTAATCTTCCGGCAAATGCAGGTGTATTGCAATGGCCCTCAGCAGGTGCCCCCCTGCTTGTTCAAAGCCCTTGTACAAAGCACGACCCAAGCGCGGCATTTCCGGCAATTCGGAGACCGCGACATTGTCTGGATAGAAAGGCTTGAGTGGATGGTCTGCCGGCACTTCCTGGCCTATTTGAAAAAATTCCTTAAGATCAGCCACCGTTGATTGTTTGGCGTGCTCCCTTCCAAAAGAAGTATAACCCCTTTGGCCCGCAAGACCTTCAATTTCATGGGTGCTTTTAACGGCTTCAGGCAGACAAAAATATGCCTTGGAAGCACTGTAGAAATCGTCCACCAAATCGGTTGGAATACCATGATGCACCACAGCAATAAACCCTACCTCGTGTAGTGCTCGGCCAAGATCATCTACAAAATTTTGTTTCTCCGATTCGTTGCCGTGCACGAATAGGGAGAGATCAACCGTTGGAATGCCCTTTTCCATCATATATTGCCTGTTGAATAGTTGTCAAGTAGGGTTTGTACCGCAATTTTAAGGCAAACACATCAATTATTTCCCATTAAATTGAATAAGCACGCATCCTGGCCCCAAAAGGTCTTTTTTTCGCCAATTTTCGCCATTTTATGTGCCCATTACGCGGCTACTTCTTAGAAAAATTGTATTCTTGTTTGCCTCAGTCGCGACCACTTTGGATATTCCCAATTGATTTGTAAAATCAATTGGATACCGATGGCTTGAATCTACGTATTTAAATCCAAGATTTGGCACCCTTTATGGTACAAATACTTAGTCATGGGGGGTGAATCAAAAGTACTGGCGCGTTACCAATCTTTAATTGTTCCTTTGGTTTTGGCGTTTTGTTGAGCAGAGCGGTATTTACGGGCGTTGCGTTGATCCTCCGGACCTACAGCCGTTTCCAATATACGCTGGGCGTCTGTTTTTTTCAAGTTTCCGGGCTGGGATTGGGTTGGCTGTTGGGGCGTTCCTGAAGGCGTTTTTGGTGTTTGGTTTTGTTGGTTTTGAGAAGGTTGATTTTGTTGGTTTTGAGGTGTTTCAGTTTTGTTTTGCTGCTGTTTATCCTCGTTGGGTTTTTGCTGCTGTTTTTCTTGCTGCTGTTTTTGCGCCTCCTCTTGCTGCCGGAGTAATTTTTTTGCGATCTGTAAATTCCGTTTTGAGTCAGCGTCACCCGGGAGAAGCCTGAGACTGTTTTCATAGGCACCAGTGGCCTCCTGGAACATGCGTTGTTTTAACAAAGCGTTTCCGAGGTTATAGAGAGCCTTTGCCTTTGCATCTTTTTGGGGGGAATGCTTGGCTGCTTGGTCGTATTGTGCTGCTGCGTCCTTCCAATTTCCTTGTTGGTACAGGGCATTTCCGAGGTTGTAAGAAGCCGTTGGATTATCCTGTTTTAGATTGGTAGCAGCCCGGTACTCTTTTTCAGCCTCTTTGTATTGGTTGCGATCATACGCTAGGTCGCCATTTTTCATAGACTGGTGAGCAGATTGAGAAAAAAGGCCTACGGTACCGGAAAGCAATCCGGCGAGCAGCATCGATTGTTTGTGAAGGGAGAAAATTGTTCGTATTTTCGGTATGTCGTTAGAAAAGCGGTCAATCATTGGTATTGTTATTTTTCACGTTGTAGGAAACAAACAAATCCAGTACGAACAAGCATATTGCCGGGAGCAAAAACCATTGATAATACGATTCCAAAGTGGCTAAGGAGCGTATTTCTATGGCGTGTTTGTGGAGCCCATCCACAATATTTTTCAGGGTTACAACGGCAGCATCACCCTGAGAGACGTTGAAAAGTTGACCTCCGCCGGCCGATGCAATTTTTTCCAGCATGGCTTGGTTGGGCTTTGTAATCACAATTTCGTTGTTTTCATCGCGTTTGTAGGTACCGTTACCAACCAAAGGAATTGGCCCACCGGAAGTTGTACCCACGCCAACCGTACAAATCAGGGTTCCATCATCGAAAGCATCTTCCACACTCTTTAGCGTACTTTCTTCATGGGTTTCTCCGTCTGAAAGAATTAGAATCATTCGGCCTCCTTCCGGTTGTGGATCAAAGGATTTTTGTGCGATTTCAATGGCTGCTGCGATATTGGTGCCCTGTGTAGAGAGCATATCCGGAGTGGCACTTTGAATACTTTGGAAAACGAACGTATAATCGTTGGATAGCGGCATCTGTAAAAAGGCATTGCCTGCGAAAAAGACAAGGCCGATACGTTCTCCTTCCAATTTTTGAACCAATTTTCGGATGAATACCTTCGTCAATTCCAACCGACTTGGCGAAATATCCTGACAGAGCATACTTTGGGAAATATCCAGCACGATAAAGATATCTGAAGCGGATTGGGTAGCGACCTGCTTTTTCGTTCCGCCTTGCGGATTGGCCCAAACAATGGCCAGAAGGATAAAGCCCAGTGCGATCAGGAAGTTTTTCAACCAAACTTTCTTTCCGGACAAAGAAGACAAGACGAAAGACGTATCACCGATGCGCCTGATGGTTTTTCGATACCAAACGTGCCACGACCACCAAAGTACCAGCAGCAATGGCAGCAAGGCAAGCAGCCACAAATGATCAGGATGGGCAAATTTAAGCACGACTACATGCGTTTAAAAGGTGTGCTACTATATGGGTAAAACGTGGTCTGTTACCTTCCTACAATCATCAGCCTGTCAATCGAACTTTCAGCATTGTTGACAAGTCGTTGAATGCAGATTCCCACTCAGGGCCAATAAACACCCATTCGCCTTTACGGTACCCTTTGGTAATAAGATAAAAAATGTTTTGACTTCTCCAGATTCGGGGCGTAAGTCCAATGATCGTTACCAGTTTGAGTACCTCGACAATCCAAGTTACCCGGGTAACAGAGGATTCGTCCAAATTTATTTTTTCTATTTCATCAAAAACTCGTTGCCCGATGGCGTGGTTGAGCATTTCTTCATCGTTCAATTTTACGTTCCAGCGTTTTAAATCAGCGATTATTCGGTTTAAGACGCGTAAATCTCCCAATTCTTGATTCCTAAAAAAATCCTTTAGGTCTGCGTTCAGCAGATAGGCAGCAATGTTACTCCAACTGGTTGGCATGGGCATTTTAGCCTCTTCGAGTGCCGACATAAGTTGATAATTTTCGTTGAAGACATTGCGGAAAGTGGATTCTGCGGAATCCAGACTATTTTCGGTTATGGCCTGAATGATGGCAATTTTTTCATCCGAGAACAGACTTGAAAGTGAAAACTTTTCTGGTCCAAAATACTCCTGAAGGACGCCAAAAAGTTCGCCCAAGTTGGCGGCGCGGAAAGACTTACTGGTTCTGGTACACATTTCTTCAAATGTGGTACGATTCATAGCACCGGAAATATTACCAATAACGTGTTGTTGCCCGAGGTAAACCACCGCGTAGCAAAAAGTTTTATCGGCGTGGCTCACGCGCGAGGTAATTCTCAAACGGCCTACGGCAAATTTGGGTGTTCCGGCCTCAATTTTTTCAATAAAATCAACAGAGGCAACGTAGTTAAACAAATTTAGTCCGGCTGGATTGTCTTCAAAAAGCGAAACAATGGCGAAATGGGTAGCCACACGCTCCAAGGTAACACGGGTAGGCAACACATTTTGAAGGAAGCTGACCGCGCCGTTGTCTAATACATTGCTGGGGGCTCCTGCCAGACGCCGCGAAAATTCCGGGATAAGTTCGACCCCAAAAACATCGAGCGCGTAATCCATCGCCCGGAGTGCATATTGAAGAATCTGGTTGGTTTCAATACCGGATATTTCGTCAAAAAACCAACCGCAACTGGTGTACATGAGAATCGCGAACCGCTGAATTTCCATCAAACGGAGCACGGCGACTTTTTCAAGTTGGCTCAATTCACGTCGGGCATGTTT
>JBIPOY010000037.1:0-13576 GCA_044378705.1 Saprospiraceae bacterium | reverse complement strand
GACTCCAGGTGGCGCAAGTACTCCAGGAAATCGTCGGTTATGGTCGCGATGGGAATGTTATAAATATCCAGTTCATCTCTTTCAATGAAGAACAAGAGCAGGTCGAAAGGACCTTCAAAGACCGGAATTTTAATGGTAAAGGTATCGTTCACGACAAGGTGTTTTAAGCGAATAAATCCTCGCCAATATCTGTTCTATAATTTTTTCCTTCATAAGCGATCGCTTTGGCATTCCGGTTCGATTTTCGCACGGCTGTAGGAATATCTTTTCCCAGGCTTGTCAAGGCGATTACCCTTCCGCCTGCGGTCACCAGTTGGCCGTGCTCATTGGTGGTGGTACCGGCGTGAAAAACCGTACTTCCGACAACGTTTTCAAGGCCGCGGATGATTTTACCTTTTTCGTAATCGCCCGGATAGCCACCGCTGACCAAAAAGACAGTGGCGGCGGTACGTCGGTCTGTACGGATGGTCACCCTTCCGAGGGTACCTTTGGCACAATTGTCCAGTAGCGTTACGAGGTCGTTTTTGAGTCGTGGCAGTACCACTTCTGTTTCTGGATCTCCCATTCGGCAGTTGTATTCGATGACGAAGGGGTCGTCATTGACACGGATGAGACCGATGAAAATAAATCCTTTGTACACGATTTTTTCTTTGAGTAGGCCAGCTACAGTTGGTTGAATGATGCGTGTTTGCACTTTTTCCCAAAGGGCATCATCGACAAAAGGAACGGGGCTAATGGCGCCCATACCACCCGTGTTTGGTCCGGTATCGCCATCACCGATTCGTTTATAGTCTTTGGCTTCCGGCAAAATTTTATACGTTTTGCCATCGGTCAGGACAAAAACGCTGAATTCAATACCGGACAAAAACTCTTCGACAACCACTCGAAGCCCGGAAGCGCCAAATTTTCCGCCCAACATTTCGCGAAATTCCTGGACAGCCTCTGCGTGTGTTTGGCAGATGACCACGCCCTTTCCGGCGGCCAATCCATCGGCTTTCAGCACGATTGGCAGCGAGTGGTGCAGGAGGTATTGAACGCCCTCTTCGAGGTTATCACTGGTGAATTCGCGGTAATTTGCGGTTGGTATCAGGTGGCGTTGCATGAATTTTTTACTCCAGGCCTTACTACCTTCCATTTGGGCGCCTGCTTTGGAGGGTCCGATGACGGGGATATTTTTCAACTGTTCTCGTTCTTGAAAATAATCCCAGATACCCCTTACGAGTGGTTCTTCGGGCCCGACGATCACCATATTGATTTGATGATCGAGGACGAAATGTTCGATTGCGTTAAAATCCAGCGGGTTGAGGGCCACATTTTGACCATAGTCTGAAGTGCCTGCATTACCGGGTGCGATGAACAGTTTGGCGCAGCGAGGGCTACGCGAAAGTTTCCAAGCGAAGGCGTGTTCACGGCCGCCAGAGCCCAGCAGTAGGATACGTTTGTGGTTGTTCATGTCGTGTTTATACCCGTTCAATGACCACGGCAGAAGCGCCGCCGCCGCCGTTGCAGATGGTTGCCAATCCGAGAGATCCTTTTTTTTGTTGGAGAACATGGCACAAAGTAGTAACGATGCGAGCGCCGGAAGCTCCCAGTGGGTGGCCGAGGGATACGGCACCACCGAACACATTGGTTTGTTCGTGGCTTACCTGCATCAGTTTTTCGAAAGCCATTGTAACCACGGCGAAGGCCTCGTTTACTTCAAAGAAATCGATGTCGCTGATCGACAGTCCCGCCATTTTCAGTGCTTTTGGGGCTGCGATGGTCGGAGAAGTGGTGAACCACTCAGGCTCCTGCTCTGCATCGGCAAAACCGCGAATCTTGGCGATGGGGGTTAGTCCGAGTCGTTTAACAGCCGCTTCACTGCAGAGAATCAGGGCTGTTGCGCCGTCGTTGATGGTGCTGGCATTGGCGGCAGTGACGGTACCATCGGGTGAAAAAGCCGGGCGAAGGCTGGAAATTTTGTCAAACATCACCTTTTTATATTCCTCGTCTTCGGTGATTGGGAGGTCGGCGCCTTTTTTTTGAGGTACAATTACGGGGACGATTTCAGCTTTAAAATAACCAGCTTCGGTTGCTGCGGCAGTTCGTTTGTAGGATTCAATGGCAAAAGCATCCTGCGCTTCACGGCTTAGGGCATATTTCAGGGCTGTTGCATCGGCGCACACCCCCATTGATTTTTGGTTGTAGGCATCGGTGAGGCCATCTTTTGCCAGACCGTCTACCAGTTCACTGTTGCCATATTTGTATCCCCAGCGGGCATTGGGCAAGTAGTATGGGATTTGCGACATGTTTTCCATGCCACCGGCTACCACGACCTCATTGATTCCCAGCATAATAGATTGAGCGCCGAGCGTAATGGCTTTCATCCCGGATGCACATACTTTGTTGATGGTCGTACAAGGTACGGTGTCGGGGAGCCCTGCAAACCTTGCGGCTTGTCTTGCGGGTGCTTGTCCGAGGTTGGCACTGACGACATTTCCCATCAGCACTTCGTTGACTTCTTCCGGTTGAACGCCGGCTTTTTCCAAGGCCCCTTTGATGGCAATAGCGCCGAGTTGGGTTGCTGAAAAGCCGGATAAAGCGCCACCAAAACTCCCAATGGGGGTTCTGACAGCGGCTACAATAAATACTTCCTTCATGGTGTGGTTGGGTAAAATCGTTTTTTGTGTGAATAATGGTGGTGAGGCGGGCTTAGGAGATGGGTTTAATAACCTGCAGCAGCGTCATCGCCCCGGTTGTCGGCTACTCCCTGCCATTTACCGTTGGGTAGACGAATAATGGCTTCCATTCGTCCGATGGCGCTGCGTGAATTGATTTGGTGACCTTTTTTTTCCAAGGCGGTTTGAACTTCGGGAGAAAAGCAACCTTCTTCGAAAGAGATGACATCAGGTTTCCATTGGTGGTGGAACCTTTTGGCCTGGATGGCTTCCGGCAGGGTAAGGCCAAACTCGACCACGTTCACCAATATTTGAAAAGTACTGGTAGGAATAGTTGTTCCTCCCGGGGTACCGAGCACCATCATTGTTTTTCCGCCTTTGCTGATGATGGTGGGCGTCATACTGCTGAGGGGTCTTTTGTTGGGTGTGATGGCATTTGCTTTACCACCGATGGCGCCGTACATATTTGCTTTTCCCGGTTTTGCGCTGAAATCATCCATTTCATTGTTCAGTAAAAAACCGGCGCCGCCCACGACCGTACGGCATCCGTAGCTATCATTGAGCGTAGTTGTGATAGAGACAGCGTTGCCCTCGGCATCCACGATGGAGAAGTGGGTTGTTTCCTCGCTTTCTTTGATGGCGCCGGCGGATAGTCCGGTGCTTTGTGATGCTGAGTCTGGCCGGAAGCTGGACATACGTTTGTTGATATAGTCGAGGTCCGTTAATTTTTTTACGGGAACATTAAAGAAGTCGGGATCGGCCATGTACACGGCACGATCGGCGAAAGCACGACGTTCGGCTTCTGCCATGAGGTGTGCCGCCTCGGCGCTGTGTATTCCGTACGTATTCAGGGGGTATTCACCGACCATTGCCAGCAGTTGCCGGAGGATAATGCCACCGCTGCTGGGGGGTGGCATGGTGACGATGTGCAACTCCTTCCAATCAAATTCGAGTGGTTTTCGCCATACGCTGTGGTAGTTGCTAAGGTCTTCGGCGGTCATGAGGCCTCCTTTTCTGTCCATTTCGCGGAGGATAAGAGCAACCGTTGCGCCGCTGTAAAAGCCATCCCGGCCATTTCCGGCAATTCGGCGTAGGGTTTCGGCGAGGTCTTTTTGAATGAGCCATTCGCCGGCTTTCCAGTCTTCCATTTTAACCAAAGCAGGGGTTAGGCTGGAGTTTTTTGCCAGCAGGATACGTTCTTCATTGAGGTTTTGCGCTTCTGCTTCGGTAATTTGGTAGCCCCGGTAGGCAAGTTCGACGGCGGGCATTACCAATTCGCCCCATTTGAGTTTGCCATATTTTTTGTGAGCTTCGCACATGCCATCTACGGTACCGGGAACCCCACAAGCGAGGGCTCCGAACTGACTTTTCTTGGGGAACACATTTCCCAGCGAGTCTTGGTACATTTTTTCAGAGGCGGCACCGGGTGCTTTTTCGCGAAAGTCAAGGCAATAATTGTTTCCCAGTTTATCGCGGTAGAGCATAAAGCCACCGCCACCGATGTTGCCAGCTTGCGGGTAAACCACCGCCAGGGCAAATTGGACTGCCACGGCAGCATCCACGGCGTTACCGCCTTTTTTGAGTATTTCGAGACCCACCTTAGTGGCGAGTGGGTGGGCGGTGACCACCACCGCACTGTCGCAGGTTATTTCTTTTTGAAAGGTATAGGGAAAAGGAACGATAGAAGATTGCGAAAAAGCCCAAAAAGGGACCAAGAGCCCTGCTGCAAGGAAATTTTGAAAAATTTTTTTCATAAAAAATATCAAGTGCTCAAGATGAAGTAAAGGGTTGGTCGTTGGAGAGGGTAAAGGACGTTTCGGGCAGCAAACGTAGGGTAATTTTACGAAAATACGGTAAAAAGTCGATTTTTAGGCTTTTTGAAAGGATGAAATAAAATCTGTCTACTGCTTTTATGTCCACTGTATTTGCTGATCTTCTGATTAAATAATTGACTAAATTAGCTAAAAAGTCAAATGCCATTCTATTTTTGCCCCAGCCCAAAGCAGAAAACAGACATTTTCAGCCATTCTAATCGAAGCATTCTTGTGAAAATAAACAGCAGAACGTTGAAGCCACGGCTTCGGCAGGTTAGGGTTTTCGCTTCCCAAAACAGAAATTTGTTGGTCGGTATGGCGTTGGCATCCGCAGGCCTCCTTACCATCCTTTCCCAGCGATCGAAGCGTGATGATTCGGATCATACAGTCCTTTCTGCCCAGCAAGGTTTGGCATTCTCCATGTTGCCCCAAGAAATGCGTTGGGGTTTTTCATTGGAGGAATTTCAGCTCAGCGAAGCGGCGCTTCATGCCGGCGACGTATTGGGTGAAATACTTTTAAAGCACGGGCTCACCTACCCACAGGTACACCAATTGGTCGAGCAGTGTAAGGGAAAGTTCAATATCAACTCATTCCGAATTGGCAACAGGCTCAATTTTTTGAAAAAAGGCATCAGCCCGGCTCCGCAGTACATGGTGTACGAGGCTTCTCCGTACGAATATGCTGTGTTCAATCTTCAGGCGCCCTACAATGTGGACGTTGTAAAACGGGAAGTAACCACCCAAGTGGTGGCGGCTTCCGGGGTATTGGAAACCAACTTTTGGCAGGCACTCACAGACAATGGGCTCAACGATGAACTGGCAGACGGCATGATAGATTTGCTGGCATCTTCCGTTGATTTTTACCATCAAAAACAGGGTGATCGATTCAAAGTAGTTTTTGAGCAACATTTTGTCGAAGGGAAGCCGGTGGGCACAGGGAAGATCATCGCAGCGGTATATGAGCGTGACGGCAAAGAATCCTACGCGTTTAATTATGAAAAGGAAGGTGAAAAGACGAACTACTACGATTTTGATGGTCGTCCGGCGCGCACAGCGTTTCTGAAATCACCCGTTAAATTCAGCCGTATTTCCAGCCGATACAACCTCAACCGGTTGCATCCAGTTTTGGGTTATCACAAAGCGCACAAAGGCACAGATTACGCGGCACCCACCGGCACGCCGATTATGGCAGTTGCGGAGGGAACTGTGCTGGAAGCCGGTCGGAGAGGAGGAAACGGTATTTATGTAAAAATTCGCCACGATGCGGTGTACACCACGCAGTATCTGCACATGAGCAGCTATGCCAAAGGTATGCGGCCGGGGGTTCGGGTATCGCAAGGCCAAACGATCGGTTACGTTGGTTCCACAGGATTGGCCACCGGCCCCCACTGTTGTTTCCGTTTTTGGAAAAATGGTGTCGAGGTGGATCACCTTCGATTGAACCTTCCGCAGCCGCAGCCCATTACCGGCGCTTTGTTTGAATCCTTCAAAGGGGTACGCGATGGGTTGGTGAAACGCCTCAACGAAGTGCCTTATCACACGCATGATGCCATCAATACAGAGGATCATGGGGGAGAAAAGTCGCACTCTGTGCCCTAAATGCCCGTTTCGGCCTCTTTTGTTGTCAGCACACGCGACACGATGGTACCCTTGTGCACGCGTGTTTCCAGGGTGTCTCCGGTTACAACATCTGTTGTAGAGGTGATGGCCTTTCCGTTTTTGGTTGTCAGGCTAAAACCGCGTTTCAGCACATTTTCCGGGTGAAGCGCGGAGCAATAAGCTTCCATCTGGTGTAGATTTCTGAAGTGGTTTTGTATCAGTTGTTGTGCGCGCGTCGGAATATCCTGCGCGGCTGTTTCCAGTTGAAAACCAGCCGATTGAAGGAAGGCTCGTGCGCCCCACCGAGCAGCACCGATGGTTTGTTCGAGTTGTACGGCACTGATTTTTACAAAATTGAAAGCGAAACCACGTAAATTGTTTGTGGCTTCTAGCACGTTGGATTCAAAAAATAAATTGTGCTGAAGAATAAATTCGGCCACCGCGGTGGGGGTTTTTAGGGCACGATTGGCCACCAGATCGAGTACAGTTTCATCTACGTCATGGCCTATGCCCGACAGCACCGGCAGGGGTGATTTGGCCACAGCCGAACACAATTCCAGCCCGTCAAACGAAGAAAGGTCCAGTCTGGAGCCACCGCCACGCACAATAACCACGCAGTCGAAATAGTCTTTTTGTTGAGCGATTAAAGACAACGCTGCCACCACTTCCTGGGCAGAATATTTTCCTTGTACCGTGGCTGCAAACAACTGAAAAACAAAGGTGTAGCCCATGTTATTCTCTTCCAGTTGTCTTTTAAAATCCTGAAGGCCTGCGGCCGTTTCAGAACTAATCACGGCGATGCGTTGCAGGACCATCGGAAGCCGTAAGGATCTGTTTTGGTCAAAAAGCCCTAGATCCCGTAAGGTTTGTATTGTTTGGCGTCGTTGTAAGTCGAGTTGTCCTAGGGTAAAGGCTGGGTCTATGTCAACGATCTGCAGTTTCAGGCCATATCGCTCGTGAAAATCCGGCCGCACCTGAATTTTTAGTCCCACACCTTCCCGTAGCACACTGTTGAGCCCCAAACCGTGTTTGTAGAGCAACTGGCGGTATTCTCCAGACCAAATGACGGCCTGTGCTTGTGCCAAAATATCGTCATTTTCACCTTTTTGTACCAGTTCGAGGTAGAAATGCCCGCGAGATTCATTGAGTTTGGAAACCTCAGCGGTGACCCACAGCGGCTGTGGAAAATTGAGCGCTACGATACGCCGAATATGTTCATTCAGTTCAAAAAGGGTGGACATGTTGGGTGCAAGTTTTACTGCTTAGAAAGTAACTACTTAGGTGGCGATTTGGCCCCAAACGGCTGTTTTTTTGTCTTTGAGGCCACCACTAAACCAGTCACCTTAGAAAAACATCGGAGTTATTCGCCAACCGCTAGTCGTTCACATGCCGGGGGAACACGAGTATAAAAGCGCTTCCTTTTCCGGGCTCACTTTTTACCTCCAGCTGCCCTTTGTGGGCGGTCATGATGGCTTTTACGTAGCTCAGTCCCAAGCCGAAACCTTTTACGTCGTGTATATTGCCTGTGTGTACGCGGTAGAATTTATCGAAAATATGTTTTCTGGCTTCTTTGCTGATGCCCAGTCCATGGTCTTGGACCGTGATTTCGAGCCCCAAGGGGACGTTTTTAGTGCTGACATTAATTTTCGGTAGTTCTGGGCTGTATTTATTGGCGTTGTCTAGTAGGTTGTGTATGATACTGGCGATGTGGGTAGCATCACCTTCAATCATGGGGTTTTCTGCCAGTAGTTCAACGGTGAGTGTACCGTCTCGTTTTTCCACCTGAAGGCTAAAGTTATTGACGGCCTGCTGAATGATTTCGTGCATGTTCAGGTTACTGACACTCAGATCGAAATCTTTTTTATCAATCAGGGCCATTTGAAGCACACGTTCCACCTGGCTGTTCATACGGCGGTTTTCCTGGCGGATAATATCGACAAAACGCTTTATTTTCTCTGGATTATTGACCACCATCGGGTTGTTGATGCTGTCTGCGGCCAGAGATATGGTGGCGATGGGGGTTTTAAATTCATGGGTCATGTTGTTGATAAAATCAGTTTTTATTTCCGAGAGTTGTTTTTGGCGATAGATGACTTGGATGGTGTACCAGAAGCAGAAAAGAATGATACCTGTAAAGAGGATAGACAGCGCCAGGGTTCCGAAGACCGATTCCAGCACCAGACGTGTACGATTGGGGAAGTAGATGGAGAGATATCCGGGCGATTCGATGTCTTGGGTAAACAAGGCAACTTTATAAGGAGAATTGAAGAGCGTTGGTGCTCCGCCATGGGCTACTTGTGGGCCATTGTCTTCTACTACGAAATGGTCGTTTACAATCACATAGCTGTTGCGGGCTTTGGAATATACGCCATATTGGTACGCCGACTTGATACCCCGGCTTTCGATTTCTTCCCGAACAGAACCGTTGAGCATGTCTAGCAGAACCCTTTCAGCGAGGGGTTTGGCGTCCACCAGTTGAAGCACCTTCATGTATTCCCAGCGATTGATATTGTCTTCAAATGATTCACCTTGTCCTACTGGATTGGGGATACTGTCTTTTTGTTCGATACGCCGGGCAGAGAAGCCATTTTGCAAGTATTTGGCAGCCTGTCTGATGTTGCGGTTTGCCACGTTGTTGCTTTGAATTCGAGAGGCATTGAGGGCCTCTTGCACCTTCATTTCTTCATAATATTGCAGTCTGCTGGCGACCTTATTGAGCGCATCGAACACATTTTTGTCAAATTGTCCCTCGTTGAGTCGGATGTTCCAGCCGATCCAGTACACCTGCAAACTGATGATCCCGATCAGGGCGAGCGACATAAGACCGATGATGAGGCGAATACGTTTGGCGTTCATATAAATATTGGATAACGGGTTAGGGCCACGCTGTCTGGCCCAAAAAGGCCACTTTTTTTGTTTCAGACGCGACCACCTAACCAGTTACAAAATTGGAAGGGTGTGATGTGGCTGGAAGATATGGCACTCCCAAGGGCAAAGGTATGTTCGAGCAAGCATGATTTTGTGTCTTGTTTGCTAACTTTGTATCGGCTCTTTTGCTACTTTTGCCCATATAATATAAAAATAGCGGCAATTCGTTGGGTGGTCGTGTCTAAGACAAAGAGGCCCACTTTTTGCCAGACAGCGGGCCACGCAAGCTACTACAAAATAAGGTATTGATACAAGTAACTGGTTAGCGTGGCACGCTGTCTGGCCCAAAAAGGCCCATTTTCCACCATACTTCGCAGATTTTTTTGACCGTAGCGCTGCTACGGCCTACAAAAATCCGCTTCGTCTGGCAAAAAATGGTCTCTTTTTTGTCTCAGACGCGCCCACGCTAACCAGTTACTGATACAAAAGCTATATGAAAACAAAGAAACAAGTGAAGGCCAAATCGACGTCAATACCATCGGGCGTCGTCTCTACCGCTAAAGACATCGGCATTCAATCGGATAAAAGCTGGTACCGCTGGTGGCAGATAGGCTTGGCGGTGCTTGCCGCCGTATTGTACGTCAACACATTGGGTCATCAGTACACCTTTGATGATTCCATCGTAATTGTGGAGAATGCCTTTACCAAAAGAGGTTTCGGGGGTTTGTATGAACTGTTCACCCGTGATTTTTTTGAAGGAATTTATGGCCCGCAGGGTATGGAACTTACCGGTGGACGTTACCGGCCTTTGTCATTGATGATGTTTGCCATTGAGTGGCAATTTTTTCCCAACACGCCAATGGTAGGTCATTTGTTGAATGTTTTTTTCTACCTGTTGACCGCCTGGGTGATGTTGGCGGTATTGACACGCTGGTTTGGCCGGGGTTCGATGGTTCCCTATGCGACCGTTTTGTTGTTTGTGGTACATCCTGTACACACCGAAGTTGTCGCCAATATCAAAAGTCGCGATGAGATCATGTGTTTATTGTTGTTGTTGTCAGCCCTTTACAGTGTAGAGCAAAAGAAAGCAATATGGGCGATATGGGGTTCGGTTGCCTTTTTCATGTCGTTGTTGGCCAAGGAAACATCCTTTATGTATACGCCATTGATACCAATGGTATATCTCGTGTTTGATGAAAAAGAGGGCGCTGCCTTGAGCAACCGTCTTGGCGTCGCCTTGAGGAAGAGCCTCCCCTATTTTGTCGCTGCGTTGGCCTATTTTGCACTTCGATATGCGATGGTTGGGGGTGTAGGAGGATCGGAGACCAACCCAGATATCATGGAGAACCCATTTGTCAGCGCTACTGTTTCTGAAAAATTGGGTACCATCGGACTGATATTGTTTCGTTATTTGGGCTTGATGGTTTATCCTATAACCTTGTCTTGCGATTATTCTTATCCACAGATACCCTTTGTAGGGCTGGCCAATCCACTGAGCTTACTTACTTGGGTTGCCGTTGTTGGAGCGACGGGTTGGTCATTGGTGCATGTGTTGCGAAAAAGTGTGATAGCATTGGGTTGGTTGATGTTTTTGCTGCCACTTTTATTGGTGTCAAACTTGCCCTTTAACATTGGCGCACCGATGGGCGAGCGATTTTTGTACGTACCCTCCCTCGGGTTTTTGTTGATGGCAGTATTGCTGTTGACACGGGTATTGTCAGCGCAAAAAAAAATATTGTGGGCAATTGTTGTGGTCATAGCCGTGATTTTTTCGCTGAAGACAGTGAATAGAAACCCGTTTTGGCACGACAACCTGACATTATTTGGAGAGGATGTGAAGAACAGCCCCAACAGTGCCAAAATACATTATTATTATGGCAGCGATTTGCTGAACAGTGCCATCAATGCCGGAGACAATCGAATCTTAGAAAAGGCCTTGCCGGAGTTAACAAGGGCTGTATCCTTGAATCCAAAATTTCATTTGGCGATTTACGCGTTGGCCAAATTGTACGATATGAAAGGCGATGGCAAAAACGCGCTGGATTGTTGTACCCAGGTTTTGGCTTTACGCCCGACCCATATAGGTACTACCCTGCTTTTGGGAAAAATTTACGGAAAATATTTCAACAATCCAGACAAGTCAATTGAATACCTAGAGCGCTATGTTTTTCAGTTTAAGCAAAACACCGACCCCACAGGTTGGCAGTATCTGGGAACAGCATACGCCATCAAAGGGCGCATACCGGAGGCGATCAGCGCCTTGAACAGCTGTTTAAAGTTGGAGCCGGACAATGCAGACGCATATACCAATCTTGGATATTTATATTTACAGACAGGCAATACCGAGCAGAGCAACGCCTGTTTTGAGAAAGCCAAAGCCCTTCGGAAGCAGTGAAGCCGCGGCCCATCGGGACGATTTAAAAACATGTTGGAAGAAATCAAAATGAAAAGTACTTTTTTTATCACTTTTTTGGTAAATTATGCATTGTTGGGTTACCTTTGCGTTCGCTTATGGAAAAGGCACGCATAATGCCGTGTTCTTTCCATTGATTTTGAACGAGTTACAATAAATTTTAGCAAAAAGAACGGTATGCCAACTATCAATCAATTGGTGCGCAACAGCCGCGAGAAAGTGGAGTACACGAGTAAGAGCCGCGCTTTGAGCGCAAGCCCGCAGAAGCGTGGTGTTTGTACCCGTGTGTATACCACCACTCCGAAAAAGCCTAACTCTGCTCTTCGCAAGGTCGCAAAAGTGCGTCTTGTAAACGGCATTGAGGTAATCTGTTACATTCCGGGAGAGGGTCACAATCTTCAAGAGCACTCTATTGTGCTTGTACGCGGAGGTCGTGTAAAAGATCTTCCCGGTGTACGCTACACCATCGTTCGTGGTGCACTCGATACAGCGGGTGTACAGAAGCGCAATAAAAGCCGTTCTAAGTACGGCACCAAGCGTCCGAAAAAATAATTATCACATTCACCTTTATCAAATTAAGCAATGCGTAAGCACAAACCGAAACCTCGAGTATTGGCCGCCGATCCGCGTTATAACGACACGATGGTAACACGTTTCGTCAATAACCTGATGTGGGAGGGCAAGAAGAGCGTTGCATTTGGTCTTTTTTACGATGCACTTGACATCGTCAAAGGCCGCACCAACGAGGACGAGTTGCAAGTGTGGAAAAAAGCACTCAACAACGTCATGCCTCAAGTGGAAGTGCGCAGTCGCCGTATTGGCGGCGCAACCTTCCAAATTCCGACTGAATTGCCGGCCAACCGGAAAATATCCATCGGAATGAAGTGGATGATCAAATACGCCCGCGCCCGCAGCGGCAAGGGTATGGCTGAAAAGCTCGCCGCTGAAGTTATAGCAGCCTCTAAAGGAGAGGGCAATGCTGTGAAAAAGCGCGAAGACACGCACAAAATGGCGGAAGCCAACCGCGCTTTCGCCCATTTCAGGGCATAATTTGGCTTTCAGCCACGCTTACCGCCAGAATTGACCCCGCGCTTCTTGAAGATGCAGGGTCAATTTTAGGCGGTATTGGCGTTTTTAAAGGGTTGTACACAACAGACATTATTTTTGTTTTACAAAACTTTTAAAATGCAAAATTCAATTGCGCAAAATATCGTTTTAACGCAAGTGAATTATTAACCTTGTTACAGAATTTTCGAACATTAACTCATCATTCATCTTAACTTATATAGCAAGTCATGGCAAACGACCTCCGGTTCACCCGTAACATAGGTATTGCCGCCCACATTGATGCGGGCAAAACGACCTTCACAGAGCGTACGCTCTACTACACAGGCGTCACCCACAAAATTGGCGAAGTGCACGAAGGCGCAGCCACCATGGACTGGATGGAGCAAGAGCAGGAGCGTGGTATTACCATCACCTCTGCCGCTACCAAGGCCCCGTGGTCAGTTGAAGGCCAACAATTTGATATGAACATCATTGACACCCCCGGTCACGTTGACTTTACGGTGGAAGTGAATCGCTCCCTCCGCGTGTTGGATGGACTTATTTTTCTTTTTTCGGCTGTAGATGGTGTTGAGCCACAGTCGGAAACCAACTGGCGTTTGGCAGACAACTACCGCGTACCACGCATCGCGTTCATCAATAAAATGGACCGTGCCGGTTCGGATTTTATGATGTGCGTGAAAGATATGAAAGCCAAATTGGGCGCCAATGCTATTCCTTTGCAGGTGCCCATCGGTGCTGAGCACAATTTTAGGGGCGTTGTTGACTTGGTCACCAACCAAGCGGTGGAGTGGAACGAGCTCGACATGGGTATGACTTTTAAAGTTATTGACATCCCAGAGGACCTGAAAGAAGTGGTGGCAGAACAACGCCAGTTGCTCATCGAAGAGGTAGCCGGTTATGACGATACCCTGCTGGAAAAGTTTTTTGAAGACCCCAACAGCATCACCGTCGAAGAAATGCGTGCTGCCGTTCGTGCTGCCGTTTGTGATTTGAAAATGACGCCGGTTATGTGCGGTTCAGCTTTTAAAAACAAAGGTGTGCAGGCTTGTCTGGACGCAGCGTGCTACTACTTGCCAGCACCAACGGATATTCCTCCGGTAAAAGGTATTGACCCAAGAAACGACACGGAGGTGTACCGAAAGCCCGATATCAAGGAG
>JBIPOY010000036.1:0-13584 GCA_044378705.1 Saprospiraceae bacterium | reverse complement strand
TGTGATGGGTATTACCAATATTGTCAACGTAGCCGGCACCTACACCGTCACTGTTACGAATATTTACGGTTGTACCGGAACCGCTAGTACCACGGTTACCCCAATATTACCGCCCAACATACAAATTTCAAGCACCCCGTTGTGCCCCGGTGGGACAGCTACGCTCACCGCACTGGGGGGCAACTTTCCCAACTATAAATGGTCATCAAATCAAACCACCTCGGCCATTTCAATCACTCAATCAGGCACTTATACCGTTACTGTCAGTGGGTCGGGCGTTTGTGCCACTTCCACCAATATTGTGGTCAATCTCGCAGCGATACCGACCACCACGATTGATACCCCCGGCATATTGACCTGTAGTACCACTCAAATCCCCTTGAATGGAAGTGGTTCTTCTTCCGGCAACAATTTCCCGTTGGTATGGACCACCTTGGGCGGCAATTTTGTCTCCGGGCAGAATACCCTGACACCCATCGTAAATCAGACGGGAAGCTATATACTGAGTATTACCAACGACTCTACCGGCTGTATTACCCGTGATACGGTGATCGTTGCGCAGAATATTACACCGCCCGGGGCCAATGCAGGGCCTCCGGCAACACTCACCTGTGCCAATCAAAGCCTTGTCATCGGGCCCATCCCCGCCCCAACCGACCCCAATCTGTTGCCAAGCTGGTCAACCGGAAACGGCAACATTTCCTCCGGAAACAGTACTTGGGCTCCCGTAATTACCCAACAAGGTCTCTACGCACTCACTGTAACCAACACCCTAAACAATTGTAGCAGTACAGCCAATGTCACGATCGGTCAAAATGTTGTTCCACCGGTGGCTCAAATCGCACCACCCAACCTATTGACCTGTACACAAAGCTCCGTCACCCTCAACGGCGGTGGCAGTAGCAACGGCGCAATCTTCACCTATCAGTGGACAACCTCCAATGGTACGATTAATGGCAACACAACCGGAAATACCGCCGCTGCGGCATCTGTGGGCACCTATATTCTGACGGTCACCAACAACATTAACGGTTGTACCTCATCGGCTTCCGTAACGGTTGCAGCCGATGTGAATATTCCGGATGTGAGCGCAATGCAACCCAATATCCTAACTTGTAATGTGCCAACTGTTATGATTGATGCTTCCGCATCTTCCAGTGGGTCAACGTACCAATACACTTGGACAACCAGCTCCGGAACCATCGTCAGCGGTGCTAATACCCTGACGCCCATCGTCAGTGGCCCCGGAATGTACACCCTTTCCTTGATCAATACCGCCAACAGTTGTTCAGCCACGCTCGGCGTTCAGGTGCAACAAGACATTCAGCCACCTGTGGCAGATGCCGGCCCTGTTTCCATCCTTAATTGTACCCTGTCTTCCCTGCAATTAAATGGATCAGCTTCGTCATCAGGGCCCAATTACACCTATCAGTGGAATACTTCAAACGGAACGATTGTCAGCGGAAACACAACGCTTTCCCCAACGATAAGTCTGGCAGGCGTCTATGAGTTGGTTGTTACGAATCAAACAACCGGATGTACCACTTTGGCAACAACACAAGTATTAAACGATGCCAATGCTCCACAAGCCCTCATCGCTCCACCCACAATTCTTACCTGTACCACCACACAAATTAGCTTAAATGCCGCCGCTTCAACGCAAGTCGGCGATGTTGACTATGTTTGGACCGGACCGGGTATTGTGTCCGGCCAAGGCTCACTTCTTTTGAACGTAAACCTGCCCGGCACTTATTCCCTGCAAATCACCAACAACGCCAATGGATGCGTGGATGACGCATCGGTGGTCGTGGGACAAGATATCAACACCCCAACCGCACTGGCAGGACCAGATGTTCTGATCAATTGCTACAACCCTATCGGTGCACTGGGCAATGGCTCCAACCCTTCGGGAAATGGATTCACACTGGTATGGACAACTGTTGGTGGCATGTTTTCCTCCGCTACCAATGGGCCAACGGCCACGATAACTCAGGCAGGAAACTATCAATTGCTCATTACCAACAATCAAAACGGATGTACCGATACCGATGATGTAGTCGTTTCTGCCGACTTTATAATACCTCAGGTGGATGCCGGACCTACAACCGAGTTGACGTGCAACATGTTGTCCACCGTACTGCAAGGAACGGGCAGTTCAGGTCCTATTTTCACTTACTTGTGGAGTACTAACGACGGCATTATTGTCAGTGGTGGCACTACACCCACCCCCACCATCAATGCTGACGGAACCTACAATCTGTTGGTTACCAATACGCAAAATGGATGTACCTCAAACGATGCCGTGTATATTTCACAAAGTGATGACGTACCCACGGCGATTGTCGGTTTGCCTCAACTACTCACCTGTGCTGTCACCAGTGCTACTCTAAACGGAACCGGCTCTAGTTCCGGCCCCGGGTTCACGTATAATTGGACGACCGGAACCGGAAATATCGTCTCAGGCTCCAATACCCTAACACCCAACATTGACGATCCGGGTATTTACACCGTGGCCGTAACCAACACCCTCAACAACTGTACTTCCGTTGCCAATGTTACGGTAGCCGAAAACGTTCAAATTCCAGTTGTGAATGCCGGCATTGACAATACACTTACCTGTGCTGTCACAACCCTGCCGCTTCAGGCACAAATCATTTCCTCCTCCTCTCCCGGTATCAGTTACAGCTGGGGGACTACCGGCGGACAAATCATCAGTGGGCCAAACACAGCATCACCTACCATTGGAGCACCCGGAACGTATCTGGTGACGGTGACGGATGCCATCAACGGTTGTACCGGAACCGATCAGCTCGTCATCGGTAGCAACACAACACCGCCATCCGCCATCATTGCAAACCCGCAAACACTTACTTGTGCCACAACGCAGGTTCAACTCAGTACCACAGGTTCTAGTACCGGATCGGGCTTCACCTATGCCTGGACCACCCAAGGAGGTAATATCGTTCTACCGATAAACCCAACACAGCCGGTCGTAAATGCTCCCGGTTTGTACCAAGTGGTGATCACCGGTCTCGTCAATGGATGTACACAATCCGCCAGCGTCACCGTTCCACAAAACATACAATTACCAACTGCGGAAGCCGGACAATCCGTCGGCCTTGATTGTGATACCCAAACAAATGCACTCAATGGCAATGGATCCAGCGCCGGCACCCCTTACACCTACGAATGGTCTACTTCCAATGGCCTGATCGTGTCGGGGGGTACGTCCTTGACACCCACCATTGGTGACCCAGGAACCTATGTTTTGGTCGTTACCAACAACCAAAACGGTTGTGTTCAGACCGACAGTACCCTCGTTACAGAAAATGTTGTCCCCCCGGTATTCTCCATCGCGTCACCATCGGTGCTTACCTGTCTGGTGTCAACGGTTCCGCTGAATGCTACCGGAACAAATCTCGGCAACCCTACCTATACTTGGACGACCAACAATGGCCAGATTGTCAGTGGAGGAAGCACCCAAAATGCAACCGTAAACAAGCCCGGAAACTATACCCTCACCGTTGTAAACAACATCAATGGATGCTCCACCACGGCGCCGGTCGTCGTCAACCAGAACATCACCCCACCAAGCCTTTTGGTCCAACCGGCAGCATTACTAACCTGTACGGTATTACAAATACCTTTGCAAAGTACCGCATCTGCCCAGACAACCATCGGATGGACCACCACCAACGGGCACATTGTTTCCGGTATCAACTCCCCCAACCCTGTGGTAGATAAACCGGGCTTATACCAAGCAGTTGTGACATCAACCGTCAATGGATGTACCAGTACCAATGAAATTATGGTGTCTCGGGAAATGAACGTCCCAACCGGGGTCTTGTTTGACATCCACCAACCGCTTTGTAACGGCACCCCCGGCCTTTTAAATGTGAAACAGGTCAATGGGGGCGTTGGCCCATTCAGTTATTCTGTGGATGGCGGACAGAGCTTCTTTACCTTCCAAGAATTTGGCAATCTGTCACCGGGCAATTTCGATTTGGTGGTACAGGATATCAATGGCTGTGAAATAACGCAGCCCATCACCGTAATTGCACCACTCTATCCTCTGGTAAATATGCCTCCTCAGTTTTCCATTGAACTGGGCGACAACCAAGTATTACAGGCACTGGTACCACCACCATTTCCGATCAGTTTGATAGACCAGGTTATTTGGACACCCTTGGATGGCCTCACTTTTGAAGGCAGCAGTGTTTTGGATTTGCTCAATCCTGTGGCGACTCCGTACAAAACAACCGAATATACCGTTACCATCATCACGCCGGAGGGATGTCAGTCCATTGCGCGTACCACCATCAAAGTAGATCGCGAAGTAGATATTTACGTGCCCAACGTAATCTGGCCGGAAGAACCCGATGGTAAAAACAATGTTTTTAACATCTTTGCTCGGGACGAATCTGTTGCTAAAATTAGGAAATTACAAATTTTCGATCGTTGGGGAACCTTGATGTTTGAAAACAAAGATTTCAGTCCAAACGATCCATCCAACGGTTGGGATGGAGCATATCGGGGACAGATTGTGGACCCTGCTGTGTTTGTCTGGTGGGCGGAAGTGGAATTGGTTGACGGGCGCGTACTGCTCTTAAAGGGAGATGTTACGGTCGTTCGATAGTGTAAAAGGTAACGGGTAGGTGATACGCTGTCTGGCCCAAAAAGGCCCATTTTTTTGTCTCAGACGCGACCACACTAACCAGTTACAAAAAAAGTAAAGAGGCAGTCCCGATATACAATCGTGGCTGCCTCTTTTTTTTGCTTTTTGAGATCCATGAAACGTTGTTACAAAACAACAATCAAGGTGCCCTGGTTACCACCCGGGTGATGTTCAGCGACGTCCACCGTGCCCTGGTCGGCGTTCTTGGGTTTTTTGGGGATGGTTTTTCCGTGTGTTTTTGACCAAAGACTCGCGAACACTTCTTTCTGCCAGCGGAATTTTTGCAACTTTTCGCAGGGGCAACACCTTCCGAATTTTTTGATAAAAATCTTTTTCGAGGTCCATATCACGCTGTTTTTTCTCGAAATAGTGCTTTATCTGCTCCTCAACTTCTGCGTCGCTCATTTGATCTTCCTGTTTTTTTGGCTTGTATTCTTGTAGTATTTGATCTCGGCGATCCAAATACTCGTTGTAAGCCGGCCAAAAACCTTGAGCCTCCTCTGGTGTAAGCCGAAGCACGCGGGAAAACACTTCAGCGCGAAAAGTTGCCAAATGCGCTTCGCGATTTTCAGGATTTACTTGCGCTACAGCACCATTCCAACTGGCGGCAGCGATCATGACAATTAAAATGGATTTTTTCATAGTCGTAAATATTTCAAATGATACAATGATATTTTTTTACCCAATGCTGTCGTTGTACCTCACAGAATTTCCTTGATTTCATCCTCCGTCATATCTAATAAAATTTGATCTTGTTGGTCAGGGGAAAGGTCTTCCAAGGATAGATCATGGTTGGGGGAGGCATGAAACAACGGAAGAGGCTCCGTCTCTTTTTGATCGTTCTGTTGGCGTTCCAATGGAGGAAGGGCTGCATCCGGTTTATTGTCGGACAAATTCGCTTGAAAAATATCTTCCGGCGTTTTCTTGCCGACGGCCACCTGTTCAGCCGGAATACCCTGCCGAACAAACCATATTGCCAAACAAAGTAAGCCGAAAACCGCAGCAGTCGCCATCCATCGCCGCGTTGTCGTCATACGAAGGGATTGTTTATGGATCCCTTTGACCAGCGGTTGGCGGCGGTGCCCATGGTTCTCAATACGTGCCAGCACCCGATCTTCCAACGTGTCAAAATATCCTTTTGGCACTTGAAAGCCTTCTTTTTCCGTTCTTTGTTTCAGCAGTTCCGGGGTGCTCTTGCGAAGTTCTTCTTCCAAAAAATCGTTGTTCATACTCGGCAGATTAATCGTTGTTTTGAATGGCCATTTCAATTTTTTTGGCGGCGTGGTGAAAGGAGGCTTTCAAGGCACCTACAGAAGTGCCCAAAAGTTCAGACATTTCTTCGTAGGGCATTTCTTGGTAGTAGCGCAAGTTGAATACCATTTTTTGTTTGTTCGGCAAATGTGCAATGGCTTCCTGTAATTTGTGTTGAATGGTATCACCATCAAACCATGGATCAGCACGGAGTTGAGTCGCCATCCAGGGTGTACCTTCATCCAGCGAAATGGTTGAGTTTCTATGCCTATTTTTGAGGTGGGTAATGGCCTCGTTGGTAGCAATACGATACAGCCACGTGTACAGTTTGGAGTTCCCTTCAAAACGATGAATCCCTTTGTTGATTTTAATAAACGTATTTTGCAACACATCATCAGCATCTTGGTGTACCAGCACCATGCGCCGAATATGCCAGTAAAGTCGTTCTTTGTACTGCGTTATCAACAGGCAAAAACCACGCTCATACGTATGTTCAGCACCGAGCAGTTTCAAAATCTGTTCATCTGAATAGGGCATTGCTGAGGCTTTTTGCAAATTTGAATGTTTGTTCTATGACAATAGCAAGACAAATAGGTTTAATCAACAGCCTTCGAAACAGCCATTTTTTTTTAACTAAATCACCATAAATGAAGTGCTAAACTTTTTTTAATCAACTATTTGTTGTATTATTGTAGGCGCAAATAATTTTTGAATACCAATGAAACCAAAAATTAAGCGTTTTTTGTGGAAGAGAGTGGTTGCTAGTATCCCCAATAAATTGACATTTTTTGAGAGACGACGTAGGTTTTTGCAGGGCGTATCATCGCTACTATCAAAAACACTTGCAGAAAAGGATAGAAAATGAATCTTTTTGGTCTAAGCAACGTGCCCCTGAAGTAGTTACAAACAAATAATTTTACGGCAGCTTCCTTTCAGCGCGATTGCACTACTTTTGCTGCGTTTTAATATACATTTTCAATATGCTTAAACGCCTACACATCCGCAATTACGCGCTGATTGACGAACTCGAGATTGATTTTTCCAAACATCTGACCATCATAACCGGTGAAACAGGTGCCGGAAAATCCATCCTGCTGGGTGCCTTGGGCTTGGTCATGGGTGAACGTGCTGACACAAAAGTCTTTTACAACGATAAAGAAAAGTGTGTCGTGGAGGCTTTTTTTGACGTTGGTGCGTATGAGTTAAAAACATTTTTTGAGGAACACGAACTCGATTACGAGGAAGAAGTCGTGATTCGGCGTGAACTATCCCCGGCAGGAAAAAGTCGGGCTTTCGTAAACGACACGCCCGTTAACAATCAGATTTTACAGCGCCTGACGGAATCCTTGATAGACCTTCATCAGCAATTTGATATGCTTGACATCCACAATGTCAATTTTCAACTTAGGATGATTGATGCACTCGCAGACAACGCCGTTATTCTCAGAGAATACCAACAAGGCTACCGCAGCTTTTCTTCTGATAAAAAACGGTTGGCCGATCTGGAATCACAAAGTGAGAACGGATCCAAGGAAATGGCTTTTCTCAACTTTCAACTGGATGAATTGGCACAAGCCGCATTGGTTGATGGCGAACAAACGTCCCTTGAATCAGAACTATTGCGTTTGAGTAACGCAGAAGAAATCAAACGTTCGTATGGAATGGCTTACAGCTTTTTATCGGAATCCGAACAAAATATCACCGGTCAGCTCCAGGAAATCGCCCGCAGCATCGGTTCGACAAGAAAGCTGTCTCCTGATTTGTCTGCCCTGAGTACCCGATTGGATTCCATGATTGTTGATTTACAGGACTTCGCTAGGGATTGCGACCGTGTCGCCGAATCTACGGAGCACGACCCTGTACGCATCAACGAGGTACAGGACAGACTCAATGTTCTGTATAAATTAGAAAAAAAACACGGTGTGGCAACGGTACTCGAACTGTTGCAAATTCAGGAAAAATTAGAGCACCAAACGGCATGTTTCAGTGATTTGGGTGGTGACATCGAAAGGCTCACCAAGAAAATCACCCAACAAGAACAACATTTGCGAAGCATTGCAGCCAACCTCAGTCAACGGAGACGCGCCATCCCTGCAGCCTTTGAAGAAAAGGTACATGGAATGCTCCTTCAACTTTCAATGCCCCATGCACGCATACGCGTAGCTATTGAGGACCTGCCAGCCCTCACCGCCACCGGGGCCGATGATGTTCAGTTTCTTTTTGCCAGCAACATAGGCTCTCGATTTTTACCGATCAAAGACATCGCTTCGGGCGGTGAATTATCTCGCCTTACCCTCTGTACAAAAAGTCTCGTGGCAGATGCCATTCCGCTTCCTACGCTAATTTTTGATGAAATTGACTCCGGAATCAGTGGAGATGTTTCCATGAAAATGGGCGTTATTTTGAAGGAGTTGAGTGCCCGACATCAGGTAATCAGCATCACCCATACCCCACAAATTGCTGCTCGGGCAGACGCACACTACTTTGTTTACAAAAAAATTGCCGACAACAGAACCATCACCAATATTCGATTACTCGAACCGGAAGATCGCATACGTTCTATCGCGGTGATGCTGAGTGGAAACCCTCCAAGTACATCTGCTTTGGCCACGGCACGAGAACTGGTGGGCTGAGAAAACCCAAAAAAATCACTCCTTAACTTACGATCAAACCATCCGAGTTGTTATGCGCATCATTGGCAACATAGAGCACCCGTTTTTAAAAATATCTGTTTTTAAAGCCGACCATCGTGTCACTGTAAAATTTGAAAATGCACTGTATGAGCAAAGTATCAAATTCGGAGACGATGACCGATTCTCCAACCTAGACGCCATCCGACAATTGGTGGATGATAAGTTGCTCCTTGATATTCTGGAGGGCTTCCGTCAATTACATGCAGCCAGAATATCAGCCATGAAAAGGTCGTTTCCGTCCGATACCTCACAAGAATTTGAAGAAATAATTTGATTTTTAAAGTTGACAACAAAGCTATTACCAAGCATTTAGTTTTTCCTCTTCCCCGGCGTACAGTGCTTTGACGGAAGGAACCAACCATTCGCCTCCAAAGGTGATCGTGTAGTGATGCGAAAAATATATGACCCAAGAAAATGTATCATCAAAAACGATTCCCTCATGGGCTCCTGTAAAAATTTCTTTGGGGTCAATTTCAAAAAGCCCCTCCTCACAATCAAGCAAATAATAGGGACCAGTAACCTTTGTCTCCAACAACAATGCCACAGCCTGTTTCTTGTCCTCTGCCATTCCGTTGAGAAAAACCACCTCCTGCGGTGAAACCTGTGTCAACGGATCCCAAAAATTAGCGTCGAAATGCCATTTTTCTTTTAGTTGCCGGCGAAAAAAACTGGCTTTTTCTCCCGATATTCGCTGCCGAATACTGGTTTCCGACAACAGTTCGGGTTGAAGGGGGTCACCCTGAAAAAGTATGGGCAACTCACTTGCAATACTGCGTGCTGATTTTTCTACGATACGAAATAAGGTTCGGAGATATTCCGGAACATTTGGATCAATCGGAATCTGCACTTGTTTTTCCCTGCGGCCAAAATGTATGTCGAGTAAAAATTTCACAGGTGCCGCTGCGGCCACTTGCTCTACCGCTTCCAGCGCAAGATCCGTGTTAAATACAACGTAGTAATGGAGGTAATTGCCTGAAAACCGTTCATTTCCTCTTGGAATACCATTACAGGTTTTTTCCAACACCGATAGAATGGGATCAATATATCCCGTTGTCCAATCGTCGTACCAAGGAGCACCGGCAGGATATCCCGTCCAGCGGCGCATTTGAAAATGGAGCGTCATTACTTGAAGCTGAGCGGGCGCAGGCTTCCCGTACCCATCCAACGCCCAAGATTCAGCCGTCTGTCGAAGATATTCGTCCGAATCAACCTCCTGCGGGATGGACGAACGCTTAGAAATATTTGGAAGTTGGCCACAAATACCCATCTCTGAGAAAAGTTGGCCTTCGGGCGTCGTGGACAATCGTACGTAATGCCAACGGTTTTCAACTAGTTTGTAAAGGATTATTCGGTAATTTTTCAAAGGCAAAAGGGATATAAAATTCAGCAAAAAAACACCTTGATTACAATTTTAAATCATGCAACTATAAAACGCTATTAAGGTGCAAAACCGTGACTACCCAAGTAGTTACTTCATACAATACATAAAAATATCGTGCCAAAAAATGATTTATTTAAAAAACACGTCAAAGCATCAATACTGTGAATATCAACATTTTCTTGATTGTCATTCCAATTTGCATACTTCAACGCTTTTGAATGCGTTATTGTTTCTTTAGCAAACCGATTCTAATCACATCAATCATCTTCTTTCTATGGCAAGCTCTAATTATAAAATCCTTCTGGTGGAGGATGATCAAAATTTTGGTGACGTACTTCGTTCATACCTTGAGATGCACGATTACCATGTCACACTTGCCACGGATGGTGTCTCGGGCTTAGACATCTTCAGAAAAAGCAGTTTTGACCTCTGTATTTTTGACGTTATGATGCCCCGAAAAGATGGGTTTTCATTGGCCAAGGACGTTCGAGAACGCAACCAAGAAATCCCTATTATTTTTCTCACCGCTAAAACCATGAAAGACGATGTGCTGAATGGGTTCAAAATTGGTGCTGACGACTACATTTCAAAGCCATTCAACTCAGAAGAGCTTCTCCTTCGCATCCAAGCTGTTCTAAAACGTACCCATAAAGCTGCCGATCCAAGAGATGACCAGCGGGACTTTATCATTGGTAAATTTCATTTTAACTATCCGTTGCGTATCCTGACCTTTACCGATGCTTTGCCAAATGCTGAAAACAACTGGAAATTAAGCCCCAAAGAGGCTGAATTGCTCAAGTTGTTTTGCAAGTACATCAACGATGTTACGCCCCGTTCTGAAGCGCTTACAAAAATATGGCACGAAGATACGTACTTTACAGCCCGATCCATGGATGTGTTTGTTACCAAACTCCGCAAATACCTCATCCATGATACGGATATTGAGATCGTAAATATTCATGGGAATGGTTTTCAATTGTTGGTCAAAGAAACCACTTCTGAGGATCTATAGAACGTAGTGGGCAATGTTACAACGGTTTTTTCAAAAATATACCGGCTTTTTGCGCAGTCTGAAAGCTGCTTATGTCATCAATAACTTGCTCAATGCCAGGCGTTTACAGCACAATAAGACCCTCTACCGTAAATATGGCTTGCGCAAAAGCATTTTTAGCCCCTTGGGAAAAGCTGACTTTTCAAAGCAGCAACACGCCGTAGAAACTCCTTGGCTCGACCAAAAAAACAGCGCGGAACTGCTGGCTCAAAACGCTGAATTTCAGTCTTTTGAGCCGGCGTTACAAGAAAAAATACGTCAATTTGAACGCGATGGATTCCTTGTTTTGGAAAGTTTTTTTTCTGAAATTGACACCCAAGCACTGAACAACGAGGTAGAGGCTCTACTGTCACAAGGAAAAGCAGGCTATAATTTTACCGGCCGAAAAATATTCAACCTCTGGGAAATAAGTGCCTTGGCAGACCAACGTTTTTTCAGAAATCCTGAACTATTGCGTTTGCTCTCTTTCTTACTGGGAAAAAAAGTGGTGCCGTTTCAATCACTCAATTTTACGCTGGGCAGTGAACAACGCGCTCATTCTGACTCCATTCACATGACCACAGAACCACAGGGATATCTTGTTGCTACGTGGTCGGCACTGGAAGATGTCAACGAGGGCTGTGGCCCGCTGGTGTATTACCCCGGCAGTCATCGGCTACCCTTTATTTCTACGGCAGATTATGCTTCGGGAAATACGACTTTTATGCTGGGACACGACAGCAATCGTCGTTATGAAAATAAAATAAGCCGTATTATTGAAGAGCATGCGCTCGAAAAAAAGGTTTTTCTACCCAAACGGGGCGATGTGCTGATCTGGCACGCCAATTTACTCCATGGTGGCAGCCCCATCACGCGCCCGGGTGCTACTCGACGCAGCATGGTGTGCCATTACTACGCAGAAGGCGTAATTTGTTACCACGAAATGTCTCAGCGCCCGGCACTTATGTCAAAGAAATAACCCGCTTCCCAACGATCACGCCAAACTATTTTGCTGTTTGTGCGTTTATCTGCTTCGTTGTAACCAACGAAGTGGTCACGTGTAATAAAAAAAAGGCTCTTTTTGAGCCATACAGTGCTCTACCCGAGTAGTTTCGTTTCATTAAATTTGATTCATGTCAATACGCATTATTTCAAAAGAACAACAAGGTTACGGGGCATTCAACGGCGGTGAAATTGTGGAGAACAAACCGATTGGGTTTCCGCAAGACCGATCCACAATTCGCCCCTATTCAAATCTTTTTTACTGGGCACATGCGAAGGCTTTAACCGATAGCACCATTGGTTTGCACCCACACCAAGGATTTGAAATTTGCTCTTTTGTACTAAAAGGAATGATCCGTCACTACGACACCAAACTCCAATCGTGGCGCTCCCTTTCCATCGGAGATGTTCAGATTATTCGTGCTGGAAATGGCATTAGCCACTCTGAATGGATGGGCGAAAATGCGGAAATGTTCCAAATTTGGTTCGATCCAAATCTGAACAAAACGCTTGCCCAACCGGCAAGTTACGACGACTACAAGGCTGCCGAATTCCCCATTACCACCCTTGACAATACAACCATCACAACGTTGGTAGGCGACGGAAGTCCATTTACGATGGACACTGCCGGTATTGACGTGTTGGATATACGTATGCAATCCGGAACCTATGAACTGCCAATACCGACGGGTAAAATAGGATCGGCCTATTTACTCGACGGGGATGCAAGTTTTGATGGACAATTGGTGAAAACCAGTGATTTTGTGTTGATTGACGGGCAGGAAACCCTAAACATGGTCGCCAACAACAGCGCACGTATTTTTATTATTTTGTCGCCCGCACAACCCAGCTACAAAACCTACGCTCAAATACGGCATTAAAAACAGCTCATTGCCAACGAATATCCATCCGAATACGTCTTTCGGGCGGCAAGTAGTTGTTCATCCGATTGGGCAGGGCTTTTATCCACCCTAGGTTTAGTCCGCCATATCGAACCAGCAGCCACCCTGTGGGTGTTCCATCCGGCAATTCAAAGGTTTCTTTTTTCAAAAAACGCAGCGCCTGCTCATGGTTTACCTCCATGAATGGCAAGTCAGGAGACACGTTGAGGCCAAGTGCCAAAGCATGATCGGGCACAAAGTCCTTTCCCTTAAATTCGCCGACGGCTGTTCCAAACCATTTAATTTTCAGGGTTCTATCGAGCCGTAAATAGTCGTTTTCCAAATCGGCACGCAACGCCAAAACGCCACCGGACGGCGTCTGAAAAAAACGATGATCTGACTCCCGACTCAACCAGCGAGATGCTTCCGGGATCTGAGCTTTTGAAAGTGCTGTAAGACTCCTGAAACTTCCCGATACAGGATGAAGATTTCTTTCCGGACCCTCTTTTTTGCGCAAAACAGCGATAAAAAACCCCTCCCCTACCAAGCGGTGGGGATAAAACTGATGGCCTCCTCCACGCACTTCAATGCCCCAAGCCTCCGGAATTACCAAGGGTAAAATATCAAGGTCAAATTGTTCGGAGAGCCACACAACATTATCGCCATTTTCC
>JBIPOY010000035.1:0-13589 GCA_044378705.1 Saprospiraceae bacterium | reverse complement strand
AACCGAAAGAAAAAGGAACTTGAACCCATGTTGCAAATACTCGACGAGTTGGCTTCTGTTCAGGAAAATTGCCCAAAATCGGAGCATTTTTGCGCTGTTGTGCGCGATATTCGCACCTTCTCCCACAAAGCCAACCAAACCCTCGACACCCTTGTGAAAACAGATCCGGGGTGGGTGATGCGGGTTTTTATGAACATGGTGCGTTGACTTTAATATCGGTGGCGCGCGGTCGGGCCCTAGAAGACACATTTTTTATCTCAGACGCGACCACCTCAATAGTTACATTTTTGCATAAGATTTTGTCATGTCGGGGTATTTGCTTAACTTTAGTAAGTTAACCAAACCCCCATCATTCCATGCAAGAGTCTTTTCTCCATTTTATTTGGCGTTGGCGCCGTTTTGACGCCAACCATCTCTTGAGTACCCAAGGCCGTTCCATCGAAATATTACATCCCGGTGAGTGGAACCACAATGCAGGTCCGGATTTTTTCAACGCGCGTTTGCGCATTGGCGATACCACTTGGGCCGGCAACGTAGAGTTGCATGTTCGCGCTTCCGAGTGGAACATACACCGCCATTCTGAAGACACAGCGTATGACAATGTTGTGCTGCACGTCGTGTTGGAAGAAGACCAACCCATTGTGCGGCCCAATGGTGAGCGTATTCCTTGTCTCACCCTTCAAGGGCGGATACCGCCTCAGATTCTCGAAAATTATCAGCGGCTCGAACAGGACCGTGCATGGGTTCCTTGTCAAAATTTTTTTCCAAGTACCCCCGATATTGTGCGTCTCAACTGGATTGATCGGATGCTGGTAGAACGCTTAGAACAGAAAACGGCTCTTATTCAAGACGCTTTGAGCACCACAGGAAACCATTGGGAGGAAACTTTTTACCGAATATTGGCTCGAAACTTCGGGTTAAAAGTCAATGTTGAACCCTTTGAAACCTTGGCTCGATCACTACCCCTGAATATTTTGATACGGCATAAGCACGAGTTGAAACAAATAGAAGCCCTTCTTTTTGGCCAAGCGGGTATGTTGGAAGGGGATTTTGAGGAGAAGCACCCCCGGGCACTCGCCAAAGAGTACCAATTTCTCCGCCACAAATATGGCTTAACACCCATGGAATCGGGTCAGTGGAAGTTTTTGCGGCTACGCCCAGCCAATTTTCCAACGATCCGATTGGCCCAATTTGCTGCGCTGATGCACCGTTCGGTCAATTTGTTTTCCCAAACGTTGGAGGTAAAAACCGTTCGTGAATTGGAGCACCTGTTTGAAGTACATCCCGATGGGTACTGGGTTGACCATTTCCAGTTTGACAAGCCCTCTTCTACACGACCCAAAAACCTAGGTCGCAATTTTATTCATCTCCTCATCATCAATGCCGTTGTACCCTTCCTTTTTCACTGGGGGAAAATGAAAAAACAAGAATCTTACGCAAAAAGAGCCCTTCAACTGCTTGAAGAAATTCCTGCAGAATCCAATACCATTCTACAAGAATGGACGGCGTTGGGCTGTTCTGTTAAAAATGCGTATCAATCTCAGGGGCTTATTCACCTCAAAACACAATGGTGCGACGAAAAACGGTGCCTGGAATGTGCTATTGGCAACGTAATATTGAAATAACGCCTCAGGTGGCACGCTGTCCGGCAAAAAACGGACATATTTTTTGCATCAAACACGATCACCTAGCGACCTGTTGAAAGACTGGGCCTGTTTTACGGTGTTATTTTGACCGCTAGTGTCTTGGAATAGTATTCCAGAATACCATTCGTCGGTATGTCGCCAAGCAGCCCTTTCGTAAGTTTTTTTCGCACGAGGTATAGGGTCCATGCACCGGGTGGAATTTCCTTTAACTTCGCACTCGGGATGTCAATCATGGATTGGCCGCTGGTATTGGATACCTCCATGGGTACGGTGAGCCCTTTTGCGGTGTTTTCCCACATCAGGACCATGGTTTCTCCTTTTCCCAAGGGGGCGCCCTCCCACTGTAAAACAGTAGGTTTGGAATGGGAGATGGTTTTTTCGCGCAAAGAAAATACCTTTACAGGATCGATGCTCATTTCGAATACCTGCCGGGAATTGTTTTTGTCCCGCACTTCAAATACATGAGCGGGTAAGAATTGTGCTGTGTATTCATACCGATACGTCAACCCATATATGGGCGTTAGGGTCATTTCCATCCCCTGATACCGAATTCCACCCGGAATTTCGATTGATTTTTTGTTGGTGGGATCCTGTAGGGTGGCTTCAGCTTTTACGCCGTTTACCGCCTCGTCATAACGGACGTAGCAAAACAGGGAAAGATTGGCTTTTTTTTCAGGCGTAGAGCAACTGAAAAGTGCCAATATTATCAGAATTAAAAAAAAGATGTACTTCATATACTTGTCTGAATATCTTTGCCGCTTGTCGGGAAATAAAATAACATTCGTAGAAATAATGGTGAACGGCACCGCAAAGTTCTGTCAACTAAAACCATACACCAAATTATTGGTTGTACTTTCACGAATTGATTGTTTATACTTGCACTTTGGTAGACTTATTTTACGCAAATGATGAACATCATCCTACGAAATACGCATAATTTTAACTGTTCTTTGTAATGAAAAGAGTGCTCATAACGGATGACTGCCATCCCATATTGACAGAAGGGTTGGTAGCGTTGGGGTATGCCTGTGATTATTTGCCGAATATTTCTCCGGAGGAGACCTTCGGGATGATTGCAGGTTATGAGGGGTTGATCATCAACAGCAAAATTCTGGTAGATCGGCGGTTTCTTGATCAGGCGGTGAAACTTCGCTTTGTGGGCCGATTGGGATCGGGTATGGAAATCGTGGATCAAGTATACGCTGCACAAAAAGGCGTTGTTGTGTTGAGTAGTCCGGAGGGCAATCGCAATGCAGTGGCAGAGCAGGCACTTGGAATGTTGCTGGCATTGTCCAACAACCTGATTCGTGGTGACAAGGAAGTGCGGTGCAATGTATGGGCAAGGGAGTCGAACCGTGGTTTTGAGTTGAAAGGACGAACGCTTGGTATTGTTGGGTTTGGGCATACCGGCAGTCAGTTGGCTCGAAAATTACAGGGAATGGAGATGCGGGTATTGGCGTATGATCGTTACAAGCCTTCAGGCTACGCCGCGGCAATGTCTTGGGTAGAAGAAGTTGGGATAGAGCATTTACAGGAATCGGCGGACATTATCAGTTTGCACTTGCCTTTGACGGCGGAGACCAAACATTTGATAGACCATTCATTTCTACAAAGATGCAAAAAGGGGTTGATCTTGATCAATACATCTCGGGGGAAATGTGTAAACACCGTAGATTTGGTGGCGGCGCTTGAATCGGGAACCATGGCCGGCGCTTGTCTTGATGTTTTTGAAAACGAAAAACCAGCCACGTTTACGGAAGAAGAGCACCGGATTTATGACCGGCTACACGCCCTCGAAAACGTTGTTTTTAGTCCGCATGTTGCCGGTTGGACACACGAATCAAAGCGGCAGTTGGCGGCCATCCTTTTAGAAAAAATTAGTTTAAACCAGTAAAACACCTCCGTATAGTTGCTCCTAACCAATTTTCAACCATTACATAAAATTGTCAATCCAACATTGAATCAACAATTCATCTAACCACAGTTCTATGGTACGTTCTTTACTCTTAACATTTGCGATGCTCCTCTGCACCTTCGGAGTCGCGCTGGCCCAGTCAACGTATTTGACCGGTAAAGTCGTCGACGAAAAAGAGCCTCTGATAGGAGCCTCCGTGAAAGCACTCAAAGGCACAGATTTCGTGCGTGGTGCCATCACAGATCTGGACGGAAACTTCCGTCTTTCCCTTGATCCGGGCACTTATGACGTGGAAATCACGTACACCGGCTACCAAACCCAACGTGTCACGGGGGTACAGGTGTTGACCGGCAAAATCAACTATCTTCCCGATGTGGTCATGTCTTCCAGTATCTTGAAAGAAGTGGTTATCACCAGTTTTAAGGTACCACTGATCGAGCAGGACAAGACCTCCGGCGGCCAGACGCTCACCTCTGACCAAATTAAAAACTTGCCAACACGTAGTGTCAACGCGATCGTTGCCACTACAGCCGGTACTACCTCCATTGATGGCGGTGAAATCAACATCAAGGGCTCCCGCTCCAATGCGACAAACTACTACATTGACGGTATCCGTGTATCGGGCTCTACGCCTCCGGTACAGGATATTGAGCAGTTGTCGGTGGTGACCGGTGGTCTTGGCGCAGAATATGGCGACGTGACCGGCGGTGTTATTTCCATCATTACCAAGGGCGCCGCCAGTGCATTCCACGGCGCCATTGACGCGGAAACGTCGGAGGGCCTAGATCCTTACGGTTGGCGCTTGCTGACAGCCAACCTGAGCGGCCCAATTCTTAAAAAGAAACTCGCCGATGGATCCTCTCGTTCGTTGATTGGGTTCCGTCTTTCGGGCCAGTACAACTACCAGAAAGATGACGATCCACCAGCGCTGCCGGTGTACAGGGCCAAAGCAGGCCCCCTGCAACACGCACAGGAACACCCCCTGCGCGTGTACAACGGTCGAATTATCTCAACCGCTGAAACATTTACACAAGACAGCGTAGAATCCCTGAAATACAATCCTTTTCAGAATCGAACCGATGTTGATATCACGGGCAAGCTTGATTTCCGTTTGACCGATAACATTGATTTCAGCGTCACGGGCACCTACAAGGATGTCAGAGACCTGATTGATCCGGGTGGCTGGCGCTTGCTCAATGGCGAGAACAACCCTACGCAGTTCAACCAACGCTACCGTGGATTGGCACGTCTTCGCCACCGTTTGGGCTCCAACAACCCGGAGACCGCGGAAGAAGCTGAGGCCAAAAAAATCTCCATCACCAATGCCAGCTACCAGTTGCAGTTCGGCTTTGAGCGCGGTACCGGGAATATCAGCGACAAACGGCACGGAGAGAATGTTATGGACTATGGCTATATTGGCCGTTTTGACTATGATTATACGCCTTTTGCCGGCCCGGATGATGTAGGAACAATCCGGCATATTGATAATTTTGAGTCATTTCAAGGGTACACCGTTGGCACCCAAAACCCAGGCCTTGCCGCTTACAATGAGTTTGCTATTCCTGAGTTTTATGACTCTTACCTCGCACAGAACGGTCGCTTTTCCGACACCTACGACGATATCTGGTCAGGAATGTATCCAAATACAAACCTTATCTACAACCGTTACAATAAATCTGAATCCGATGTGATGACGATTTCAGCTTCGGCTGCTTTCGATCTGAAATTGGGTAAAGGTGGGGTGCACAACATCCAGTTCGGTCTTATCAACGAACAACGTACGGAGCGCAGTTGGACGATTGCCCCACGGGGTATTTGGAACCTGGCCTCTCAAACGGCCAATATTCACTTCAATGGCCTCGATACCAACCGCGTCATTGGTCGCTTTTGGGATGATCGCTGGAGCCCCATTATTGGTGACTCTATTGTCCAGTATGCCAATGCTGTGGTGGATATTCCCGATAAGAAGTTCTACAAACAAGTGCGCGATGGCCTCGGTTTGTCTATCGATGAATGGGTGAATGTGAACGAATTGACGCCTGAACAACTCAGACTCGATATGTTTGGCGCACGGGAACTCAATGACCAAGGCCTGATTGGCTATTATGGCTATGATTACTTGGGCAACAAACTCGACAATGGAATCACCTTCAAGGATTTCTTTACCAGCGTTGACAAAGATGGCGTGCGGGATTTTCCCGTTGCACCCCTCCAGCCTTTGTACCAGGCAGCGTTCCTAAAAGATAAGTTTACTTTCAATAAAATGATTTTCAGTTTGGGTATGCGCGTAGAGCGTTTTGACTTGAATACGAAAGTTATGAAAGATATCTTCTCGCTGTATCAGGTGATGGATGCCAAAACGGCCTACGCAACGGTTTCAGGTTTGGGAACTCGCCCGGGCAATATTGGTGATGACTTCAAACTGTATGTTACCAGTCCCAACTCTACAGAAGTAAAAGCTTTCCGTGATGGCAACACTTGGTATTACGCCGATGGAACCCAGGCCAATGATGGCAACGTCATTTTTGGTGGCGGCGTTGTGACGCCACTGCTCCAAGACACGGTGAAAGGGGATGATATCCTTAACCCAAGCTTTGACCCGGACAATTCTTTTGAAGACTATACGCCCCAGATCAACTGGCTACCACGTTTGGCCTTCTCCTTCCCTATTTCGGAGGATGCCAACTTCTTTGCACACTATGACGTATTGGTACAGCGCCCTCCCAGCAACTGGCAGATCACCCCGCTGAACTATGTGTACTTCTATACGCCCGACCGTACGCCTGCCAACAATGCCAACCTGTTGCCGGAGCGTGTTGTGGACTATGAAGTCGGTTTCCAGCAGAAATTGAATCAGAATTCGGCCATCAAATTCTCTGCGTATTACAAAGAACAACGCGACATGATTCAAAGCCGTTTGATTCAATATGTGCCCATCATCGGTCGCTATGAGACCTATGGCAACATTGACTTTGGAACGGTGAAGGGCTTTACTTGGCAGTATGACCTGCGTCGCACCCTCAACACCGAAATTCGTTTGGCGTACACCCTTCAGTTTGCTGACGCTACGGGCTCCGGAGCAGATTCACAAAAAGGTCTTACCCGTTTGGGCAACCTGCGCAACCTGTTCCCCTTGGATTTTGACGAACGTCACAACGTGAGTGCCGTTATTGACTATCGCTACGACGAGGGCAAACGTTACAATGGTCCGCGCATTGCCGGAAAGGATATCTTGTCAAATTTCGGCATCAACCTGCAAATGAGTGCAGCCTCCGGCCGCCCATACACCGCAACCCTGCGCGCAGAGCGCTTCGGCGGTAGTGGTACCTTGGGTGCCATCAATGGTAACCGACTCCCTTGGCGTTTCAACGCGGACATTCGCGTTGACAAATCTTTCCAACTTGTAAAAGAAGGAAAAAATCCGCTTAATCTAAATATTTACTTGCGTGTGGCCAACGTACTCAACCGAAAGAATATTTTGGGTGTTTATACGACCACCGGCTCCCCCACCGACGATGGGTACCTCGCTTCTGCGGAGGGCCAGTCTATCGTCAATGGTATTGCCGCTCAAGGTGCCAGCAAACAGGCTTATCTGGATGCTTACTCTTGGTCTGTACGCAATCCTAACAACTTTACGCTCCCTCGCCGTATTTATGTGGGTGCATCCTTTGAATTCTAATTTGCCTTCGTTTTTTGGGCCATTTGGTCTAAACATAAACGAAGAACACCAAACAACATTACACAACATTAATTCATTAAAAAATAAAAATCATGCGTACCTATAGACTTTGGATAGCGCTCTTGCTGGCCTTCGTCGCCTTGGATATTTCTGCGCGAAATAACCCGGATGCCCGAAAGGTTACCAAGTCGGCAAAGGCTCAATACCGCGACGTATGCGCCAACGCTGAGGATCAGATTGACCAGGACATCAACAACGTTCGCGCCCGATTGCTGGGTGGTGGCGACTGCTGGTGGGACTTTACGGATGGCCGCTATATTGTGCCCAAGGTGGATGTTTCCACGGGGCAGGCAGAGGTATCTTCCATCTTCGCCGGATCTGTCTGGCTGGGTGGTATTGACCCTGCCGGTAATTTGAAACTTGCCTGTCAAGATTATCGCAGTGGTAGCAACAACGAATTTTGGCCTGGGCCACTTTCGGAGTTGGGTATCACCGAACAATTTACCTGTGACAACTGGGATCGTCACTTCCGTGTAACGGGGGAGGAAATTCGCAAACATTTGTCTAATCTTTCAAAAGGCAGCCTCAGCCCCGGGGATATTCCGCGTGGCGTGAAAGGCTGGCCGGCAAAAGGCAATCCTTTCTTCGTGGACGTTTGGGGATTTGATTTGCCCTTCACGCAACAGGCGTTGGCAGGTTTCTTCGACAAAGACGATGATGGCCTCTACAATCCACTCAAAGGGGACTACCCGTCCATTGAAATTCGCGGTTGTGCCCTCGACAAGTACCCCGATGAAATGATATTCTGGGTGTACAACGACCACGGTGGTGGCCAGCCCCACGGCAACACCAACGGACGCGCCATTCAAATGGAAGTACAAGTACAAGCTTTCGGCTATCAAACCACCGATGAGTTGAATGATATGACCTTCCAGCGCTACAAGTTGATCAACCGCGCAACCGAACGCATCGACTCTACTTTCTTTGCCATGTGGACAGACCCCGATCTTGGCTGCGCATTGGATGACTATATCGGTTGTGATACGTCAAAGGATTTGATGTATGTGTACAACCAAGACCCGGTGGACGGCCAACCCGGCGCTACCTGTGACGGTACGCCTACGTATGGCAGTAAAGTGCCGATCTTGGGTGTTGACTACTTCCGTGGCCCACTTGATTCAACGGGCGCGGAACTTCCTATGTCCTCTTTTGTGTACTACAACAATACCATTGGTGTTCAACCGGCAGGTACAACCGACCCAACCGCTCCGCAGGAGTTTTACAATTACCTCACGGGTACTTGGAAAGATGGGCAGCCCTATACCCAAGGTGGCAGTGGCAAAGGGGGGAGTGTACCTGTCAAATATGTGTTCACAGAACCGCCCAACGACCCCAATGGTTGGAGCATGTGCACGGCCAACTTGCCTTTTGGCGACCGCCGTACCCTCCAAGCTTCCGGTCCATTTACCTTGCTTCCGGGTGCGGTCAATGAATTGATCATCGGGGTGCCTTGGGTACCGGACATTGACTATCCTTGTCCCGATATGGAAGGTCTTTTCCGTGCCGACAAATTGGCACAAGGCCTTTTTGACAACTGCTTCGATTTGCTTGAAGGCCCCAATGCGCCTGATGCTGACTGGGTGGAAATGAACCGCGAAATTGTCGTGGTACTGACCAATAACCCCGATTCAGCAGTCAACAACAATGCGGGTGAATTGTACAAGGAGCTTGATTTTCTGGCACCGGATTCTTTGAAAAACAGTACGGATCCTGCTGTCAGGGCGTCTATATTGTATAACTTTGAAGGATACAAAATTTTCCAGTTGATTGATCCAAACGTGTCAGCTGCCGATTACGAAAACCCGGAGCGTTCTAGGTTGATTTATCAGGTGGACGTGAAAAACAATGTTGGAAAGATCTACAATTGGGAAGAAATACCCAATCCCAATGATCCTTCTCAAAAGTTGTACATCCCAACATTGCAGGTGGATGGGCAGGACAAAGGTATTCGACACACGTTTAGTATCAAGGAAGACCGTTTTGCCACGGGCAATGACAAGCGCCTGATCAACCACAAAAAGTACTACTATACCGTTATTGCGTATGGTTACAATAATTTCGGAACCTTTGACCCGATTGCACAGCCGCCCAAAGGTCAGCAGCGCCCATACCTTTCAGGTCGTCTGAATGTACAGGTGAAAACGGTTATTCCGCGCCCAATTGTGGATGTTGCCCTCAATTCTGCTTATGGCGATGGGGTGCAGATCACCCGCTTTGAAGGTGCTGGCGTCGGGGGTAATTTCTTGGAAATTGATGATGCCACCCGCGAAAGAATTTTTGAAACAGGCTTTGATAGTACATTGACCTACAAATCAGGCCGTGGCCCGCTGAACGTAACTATTTTCAATCCTTTCGAGGTAAAAGATGGTGACTATGAATTGGAACTCGTAGATGGTAATATGACGGATGCTGTATTGGATGCAGATGCGCGTTGGAACTTGCGCAAATTGCCGGATGGAGCCGTCATCGCTTCTGAAAAAACGATTCAAAAACTCAACGAACAGATTGTATCTGAATTTGGGTTCTCCGTATCTATTGTTCAGACAACGGAGCCGGGCGCCAAAGCCGACGAAAAAAATGGCGGTATTGGTGCTGAAATTGAGTTTGAAAACCCTGACCAGCCTTGGCTGACGGGTATCCCCGACCAAGAAGGGTTCTTCAACTATGTTAAAACAGCCAAGTTGGAGCCTGACGAGGAAATTGATCCGGCCCAGGGCTTGAGCACCCTCGGTGAGGGCTTCTTTGTGCCTTATCCACTTTGTGACTGGCGAAATGCTTTCCCTGACTTTTATGTTTCACCGGCTTGGTCCGATAAAAACTCCTTCAACGGAAGTGCTTTGGGCAATGCTGCCAGTCGTGCCGGTTTATTGGCGCGGTTGCCGAATGTGGATATTGTGTTGACCAGTGACAAAAGTAAGTGGAGCCGCTGCGTCATCATCGAAAGTGCCAGCTACCCTTACACCAGTGTTTCGCCAACGGAATACCCGAAATTGCCAGGGTTCCTGACGGAGGGCAACCCTGCCACCCCTACCAAACTTCGGGGTATGTTTGATGTGCGTTTTTCACCCTCTGTGGGTAAAGACGATGCCAATGGCGACGGTTTGCCGGATCCGGATGGAGCCGTTGAGCCTGCTGTCTTGGTGAATCCAAACGGTACCACCGTGAACAATGCAAAAGCAGGTCAGCCGATCTACGGGATGGGTTGGTTCCCGGGTTATGCCATTGATGTGGAAACAGGTCGCCGATTAAACGTGTTTTTTGGAGAAAACTCTTGTTATTCTAAGGATGTTGACCCCACTTACACCGGTCGCGACATGACTTGGAATCCAACAGGAGCATTCCTCCGAGAGGGCTTCGAATTTGGCCCCAACAGCCGTCCGGAATACTATGACGTGCTCGCCGGAGGTCAACACTGGGTGTATGTAACCAATACGTCTTACGACGAATGTGCTTACCTCCGCTGGGGTTTCTCGCCGGAGTTGCAGTCGAGCCCAACCGCCAAACTTGCCCGTATCAAAAACATCGCCTGGGCAGGTATGATTCTTGGCAACGCGGCATTCCCGCTTCGTTCCTACGCCGATGGCATTATTCCCAGAGACAACGATGTCATCGTGAAGCTCCGTGTGGACAACCCTTATCAAACGTGGTACAACGACAACGATGAGAATAAGAAAACCGGCCATCCGCGTTACCAGTTTAAAATTGAGGGCCGTGGCCGCGCTGATTTGAGCGCTGTGCAAATCGAAAATGTACTGGATTCTGTTAAGGTTATTCCGAATCCGTACTATGGTTTCTCTCAATACGAAACATCTCAGTTTACCCAAACGGTGAAAATCAGTAACCTGCCGGGAAAATGTAAGGTGACGATTTATTCGCTCGATGGAAAATTCATCCGCCAGTACAATCGCAACGAACAATACGAAGCATACAATCAAATCGCTCCGGATCTTGAATGGGACTTGAAAAACAGCAAAGGCATTCCGGTTGCCAGTGGTGTTTATCTCATTCACTTCAATGCGCCGGGTATGGGCGATCGAACGGTAAAATGGTTTGGTATCGCCAGACAATTTGACCCTTCCGGGCTCTGATGATTCTCAAAAGTGGCGGGCTTATCTTACGCCCGCCACTTACATTCAACTTTTCAACTTCTATTGACAATGAAGAAATTATACCATATTCTTTGCTTTACGATGGTGTCATCGGTTGTCTTGGCGGGCAACCCTGACCGTCAGGGCGAAGCAGGAGCCAATCAACTGCTTATCAACCCTTGGGCGCGTTGTGCCGGTCTTCACGAGACCAATACGTCCAATATTGTGGGCGCAGAAGCCATGTACCTCAACGTTGCCGGTCTTTCGAGGGTCAAAAAAACACAAATCCAAATTGGTCACACACGCTACATTGCCGATATCAATATCAACGCCCTCGGTTTCGCTCAGAAAATGGGCAAATCAGGCGCTTTCGGCGTTAGTCTCGTGGCGATGGATCTCGGTGATTTTGACTATACCACCGAAGACGTGCCAGACGGATCAGGCGCAACCTTCAGTCCTTCCTATTTCAATATGGGATTGTCTTACTCTCACTTGTTTCTCAACAAGGTGTCTGTGGGTATTACGGCAAAAATTGTCAGCGAATCGGTCACCAACGTTTCTGCAAAAGCATTTGCCTTGGATGCAGGTGTACAGTATGTGACCGGGGAAGATGACAACTTCAAATTTGGCATCTCGCTGCGCAACGTCGGCAACAAAATGCGGTTCGTCGGGGAGGGTCTCTCCAAACAATTGCCAAACCCTGGACCAACGTACCAGTACAACAATACCTACTACGAACGCTCTGCCGCTTATGAGTTGCCCTCACAATTGAATATTGGAGCTTCTTACGACTGGTTGCTTGGCAAAACAAACCGGCTTACGCTGGTCGGAAATTTTACTTCCAACGCTTTTTCCCGGGACCAATTGGGCGCCGGGCTTGAGTTTTCGGCCAGTAAAACGTTTGCCCTCAGGCTCGGCTACAAACATGAATTGGATGCAGCCGTCGGAAGTGCTCAGGCAACCATTGACAATGGCCTGAGTGCAGGTTTATCCGTTTCATTGCCGGTGAGAAAAGATTCTGACACACGCATAGCCTTGGATTATGGCTATCGCCAAACGGCCATTTTCAGCGGAATACACAATTTGGGAATAAGACTTGATTTGTAAACTTTTGTAGGGGTAAATCATTTTTTTTAATAGATCGGTAGTACCTTTACAGCCACAAAATTACGCAGGAACGTTTTTACCCGTTGGGTAGAAACGTTCCTGCATTTTTCTGTCTATACATCTGGCAGTATCATCTTGTACACTCAATCAATGGCTTAGAAGAATTATGGCAAATTACATATATCTGACCCAAGGAGGTTTTGATAAAGTCAAGGCAGACTTAGAAGAACTGAAATCCAATGGCCGGCAGGAAGCCGCACGCGCCATCGCAGAAGCTCGCGCTCAAGGAGACCTCTCTGAAAACGCAGAGTATGACGCAGCAAAAGATGCGCAGGGACTGTTAGAACTGAAAATTAGTGAGTTGGAACTGGTCGTTTCCAACGCAAGAATCATTGATGAAAGTTTGTTGGATGACTCAAAAGTCGCCATCCTGTCCAATGTGACCATTAAAAACCTGAAAAACGGCAAAGAAATAACCTACAAACTTGTCTCTGAAACGGAAGCAGATGCCAAGCAGTTCAAAATCTCCGTCACCTCACCAATCGGCCAGGGGTTGCTCGGAAAAATACGGGGAGAAGTGGCCGTTGTGACGACTCCGGGTGGACAAATGGAGTTTGAGGTGATTGAAATCACCATCGGGTAGTTTTATTTACTTTTTTTTGGTTGCCGATCGGGTTGAAATGAACTTCACCCGGCCGGCAATTGTTTTTTATACGCAACGGCTAAATAGGTGCGTCTGAGACAAAAATATGGTCATTTGTTGCCGGACGAAGCGTATTTTTGCAGGGCGTAGCGGCACTGCGATCAAAAAAATCTGGGCATCAGGGTGGAAACAGTTTTTTGTGCTTGACAGCGTGTCCCCAGGGTCGTTAATATTATACGGTAATACGTGCTAATTTGACCTTTCAACCCTATTTTTGTCTCAAATTCTAATGAATCTGAAACATGCGTCTGTATTTCTTTCCTTTTTTCGCTAGTATTTTTCTTTCAACATTCGCTTCTTGCCAGCAGAAGGATTTTAAACTTTCAGTGGAGGTGTCAAAAAAAACGGTGTCTGTCGGCGAATTGTTTGACGTCAAATTTATACTGGAAGG
>JBIPOY010000287.1:0-4681 GCA_044378705.1 Saprospiraceae bacterium | reverse complement strand
ACCAACCCGGAGGGGTTCCCAGAATTTCCTGCACCTCCTCGGAGCGAAGCTCTACGAATTCTTGCGGCTTATGCATGGTTGATTGGTTTACCCGGTGGTGTCACGTTCAAAATGTTTGAAATTTCGATAGATGGCAAGATATTTTAATGGCCACAAACACACTTGGTTTCAGAACAAGCATGCCCGGCACCTGCTGCGCCTGTGTTACCCCCTGGCATATCAAACCAAAATTTACTGCGTTTTTTGTCGTAATTCCCTGTTTCATTCATGGTGGCAGCATCAAACAAGCGCCCATTGACCATCACGAACTGTATAGACTCAGAATTGCGAATATTTTCAAGTGGGTTGGCGTTTAACACAATAAGGTCAGCGAGTTTTCCCATTTTGATGGAACCGATTTCTGCCTCCATCCCCATGCTACTCGCACCATTGATGGTCGCACATCGCAGTGCCTGAAGGTTGCTCATACCGCCTTGCTGCAGCATCCAAAGCTCCCAATGGGCACCCAATCCCTGCAATTGTCCGTGTGATCCGAGATTGATGTCCACACCGGCATCCTGAAGTTTTTTACAGGTTTTTGAAACCAAAATATGGCCGTTTTGGTACTCCTCTTCCGGTGCTTTGTTGATGTGTCGGCTTCTTTCTACAACGATATGGTTGGGTATGTATTGTAACAAGCGTTTATTGGCCCAAACATCTGTATTTTGGTACCAGTAATACTCTCCATTGAGGCTTCCATAGCTCACAATTAAGGTTGGAGTATTGTGGGTTTTTGTGTTGCGCCACAGCGTAATCACATCGTTGTACAACGGCGCAACGGGGACATTGTGCTCCACGGAGGTGTGACCGTCCACAATTTGAGTCATGTTGTGGGCGAAAAAAGAGCCCCCTTCGGGCACCACTTGCATCCCCAATTCTTTGGCAGCAGCCATCACTTGCTGCCGTTGATCTCTCCGTGGTTGGTTGTAACTTTTTACAGAAAACGCACCCCAAGCTTTTGTGCGACGCAGGGCAGAACGGGCGTCATCCAGTGAATTGATGGGTGCTTTGAAATCGCCATCGGCGCCATAAATAATGGTACCGGTACTAAATAGTCTTGGGCCTACCATCTGTCCGGCGCGGATCAATTCAGCGTGGCTAAAAGACATTTCGGAGTTGGTGGAGGGGTCGTGCATGGTGGTAACGCCAAAGGCCAGATTGGCGTAGTATTCCCATTGTTTTTGGGGACTAATCCCGTACCTGAAATTACCACTGTGTGCATGCACATCTACCATTCCGGGCATGATGGTTTTGCCGGTACAGTTTATAATTTTGGGGTTGTTGAACCGAAGCCGAGCGGTTCGAAATTCAGCCAAACTTCCAACAAATGTAATTTTATTGCGTTCGACCACAACGACGCCTTTTTCAATAACCCGATCTCCTTCACACGTAATAATGCGTGCATTTTCAAAAATAACCGTGCCTTCCGGAACGTCTGTTTTCAAAATGAGGTCAATTTTCAACCCCGTTGTATCGAGCGCAGGGAGCGAATCCGGTGCACCGGGCAGGAATTTGAATCGCTCGTTCAGGTCAATCGTAAAATACTCATCTCCAAGGGTATAATGCAATCGCTTGGAGTCGGCCGACCAATGCAAGTTGTATCCTGCATCGCGGTTAACCAAGGCAACCGGTACAGATCCCATGTCGCCACTGACGGTCAGTGTTTGTCCCTGCATGGGCATGGCGCAAATATATGCTTTGTGCAACTCTGTAAAGGCCAACCATTGGCCATCGGGAGAAGGTGTCCATTGGTTGGCGTATTGGCTTTTGGCAAGTATCTTTTCATCGTTGCCGCTGAGATCGTAAGATCGGAGTGATTTGTCGAGCGAACCAAAAATATTACCACCGGTGGCCACATAGATTCTGGTACCATCCGGTGAAAAACGAGGGTTTTCACCGGTCTCACGGATGAATGTCAGGTTACTCCCGTCGATATGCACACTGTAAATACCGGGTTTGTTGCAATGGACAAAACCGAGTTCGTCGTCACCTCCTTGCTTGCGAAAAACAATTTTTTTGCCATCCTCTGAAAAAGAAGGCGTGCGGTAAATACCCTTGGGTAATGGAATGGTTTGCACTTGCTGGTTTTCCAAGTTTATTTTTTGAATTTGCCCCATGGTTTCATCGTTCCAGGCAACGAATACGACAGACTTTCCATCTTTGGAAAAGGCAGGTTCAAATTCAAAAACACCCTTGTTTTGTGTTAATCTAACAGGTTTTCCGTCAGACAATTTTTTTTGATATAGATAGCCGGTACTGTTAAAAACCACCATTTTTTCATCCGGAGAGGTAGTTGCCTGGCGTAAGGCATGGGCTGTAAATGTTTCCTCAAAGACTTTTTGCGTTGGTCGCTGCGTTTCAGCCAAACTTGTTTTTACGGTACAGGTAAAGGGAATAACGGCGGTGGTAACTTTTACGGTGTTGTTGGTATCGGCAGCTTCATCGACCGAAAAGGTTATCCGGTTGATTTTTCCACCTGCCCAAATAACAATAGACGAGCCATCCGGCATCCAAGCAAACCCGGGATAACATCCAAAGATAGTCCAAGCTTCCTGTTGATCTTTATCCAAGCTATCAAAGAGGGGGTATTCCGCTCCTGTGGCAATATCTTGTACCATCAACACCGTTTTTATGCCACTTCTACGCACAAAAGCGAGCCATTTGCCATCGCGGCTGATTTGTGGGCGGCATGCGCCACCGGATCCACCCGTAACATCCTCCATTTTGCCTTCTATACGATCGTAACGTTTCACAGCAAAAATTTGTGTGTTGGGGTTTTTATTGTACTGAAAATAGCCACCCGCATACATGTCTTCGCTGTAATAAATAAAGCGGCCATCGCCGGAGACGGAAGGCTCATTGAGGTCTTGTTGGTCGTTCTTGCGTTTGGTCAGTTGCACGCCATCTCCCCCAGCGATGTGATACATCCAAAGTTCACCGGCACCGAGTGATCGCTGGCTTGTAAAGTGTTTTCTTGCAACGATATATTGATTGTCAATCCATACGCCGTTGTTTATCAGGCGAAATGTCTCTTTGGTGATCTGTTGTGGTTTGCTGCCATCTGTGTTTACCACCCAACAATTATCACCGCCACCGGCATCACTCGTAAACAATATTTTTTGGCCATCCGGTGAAAATCGAGGTTGTACCTCCCAAGCCAGTCCCGAACGAATACACGTTGCGTTTCCTCCGCTGATAGGCATGGTGTAAAGGTCGCCCAGCAAATCAAAAACAATTGTTTTGCCATCGGGAGATACGTCCAGACACATCCAAGTTCCCTCGTTCGTGGTAAATTCCACCGGGTGGTACGGAATACTTGTTTTTGGGTTGTTTACATCCCATTTTTTGTCTTGAGCAGACAGGAGGGTTGCCGATACCACTGAAAATACCAATAAGATAGAAAGCCTGTTCATGCGAATAGTTGTTTTATGGTGCATAGTTACGCACGATAACAATGATATAGGAAAGAAAAAAACGTTGTTATTCCCCCCCTGAACTAAAAATATTTTTGCCAAAGCATTTTTGCCAAAGTATTTATATCCGGAGAAACCTCCAGTTTTAGAATAAAGATCCCAAACAAAGCGGTGAACATACCGCCACGAAGAATAATATCCACCCAATTGATGCTCGAATGGGGTATCAAATAAGCGGCGCCAAAAGAAACAATGGCCAATCCCAATGCCATAGCCGTTTTTTGGGTAAAAGGGAATAGCTTGAATTTCATCCAAACCAACCAAACATTAAAACAATTGTAAAAAACAACAGAAACCAGGGTTGAAATTGCGCCACCAATGAGGCCAATTTTAGGGATCAAAACAAGGTTAAGGGATACCGTGAGCGAAGCGGCAATGAGCAGCGAAATCAACGCATAACGGTAATGTTGAGAATAATAAATCATGTAGTTGTTCAGACCGGTACTCATATCTACCAACTTGGAAATCCCTATAAAAAAAAACACCCAAGTGCCAACGGCCATTTCTCCGGACTGACTTTTTGGGAAAAAATCGAAAATACTGTCAATAGAAACCCATAATCCGCCAAACAACATCAATCCGGCTACCAAAAGATTGATGGATACACTCTGGTACAATTTCCCCAGCGCCTTATAATCTTCAGTTGCAAGGTGATTGGCCACGGATGAGACACTCGCACCATAGAGGCTTTTAATTGGCAATTCAATAATGGCAGCCAATGCGGCAGCAATGACAAATGTCCCCGCTGCTTTTACGGTACTCAAGGATCCTACCATAAAAACATCAGATTTCGTTGCGATAGACAGTGCAAAACCTCCCAATACCCAGAAACTGATGAACCCAATCAACTCTTTCTTCAATGGCGGGGTTAGATATGCCCAGTCCGGTTTCCAGTGCCATTCCCCCAATATCCGTAAGTAAACAATCAAACTGATGGTGACGCAGCATGTGTATATCATCATCCCCCACAAGGCCATATTCAAGGTAATCCATTGTTGCCAAACGCAAATAAGTAGCAATGGCAGTATTAATTTCTGCGAAAAATCCATCAAAATGGTGGGCACCACAATGCGTTTGAAGTTGGCTGAATAAATCGTTAAAACGGTGTTTAATACGTTGAAAAATGCGAGCGGAAATGCCATCCACAGGTATTGTCTGATAAGAGGAGC
>JBIPOY010000286.1:0-4686 GCA_044378705.1 Saprospiraceae bacterium | reverse complement strand
GGGCGTTTCGACCAGCCAGAAAAAAATAAAATTCAGCAAAGTTGGTGTGCCGGTGTCACCGGCTCCATTGATGGCTTGCGACAGAATCATACCCCAACCGTAAAAAACATAACCACCTGCCATCACGCGTAGTGCCATCACGCCTGCGTGTATGGTCTCTGATTCAGCGGTGAAAAACCGGATGAGCAGGGGCGCAAAAACCAGGTAACAGACGCCGACAACAGCCATAAAAACCATGTTGAAAAACCCCGCCCGCAGGGCTGATTTTTCTGCACGATCCGGCAGCCCAGCACCCAGATTTTGCCCAACCAAGGTTGCTGCAGCATTGGCCATGCCCCACGATGGCCCGATGGTAAACAACACAATTCGGATGGCAATGGTATATCCCGCCACCACCTCTTTGCTGATTTGACCCAGAATGTAAATCAAAAATATCCAACTGGCGGAAGCAATCAAAAATTGTCCTGTGCTGCCGGCGGATATCCGCAACAAGGTGACTAAGATGGAAATATTGGGCTGCAACATAGACCACCGTAATTTGATGATTTTTCCTATTCCAAACAGGTGCCACAGTTGGTATAACACCCCGATGGAGCGGCCAATCGTGGTTGCTATGCCACTTCCGAGTACGCCCATGGCCGGTATTGGCCCAAATCCAAAGATGAAAATAGGGCATAATACAATATTGACCAAGTTGGCAATCGAAAGCGCCCACATGGCGGTAACAGCATCGCCCGCACCCCGAAAGATACCATTGAGCATCCAGAGCAACAGAATGGGTAAGTTACAGGTCAGGAGCAGGCGGGTAAACTGATGCCCTACCGAGGATACACTTTCATCGCGGGCCATAACATGCAGGATATCTTCAGCAAAAAAATACCCGGGCACAGCGATGAGCACAGAAAGCACCAAAGCCAGTAAGATAACCTGTGCCCCCGCGCGTGCCCCCGCATCTTTGTTGCCTTCGCCAATACGCCGGGCAACCATCGCCGTCGCTGCAGCGCTCAACCCAATCGCCAACCCGTACACCAAGGTCAACACCGACTCCGTCAGACCCACGGTGGCAATGGCTTCTGAACTTATTTGTGCCACAAAAAATATATCCACCAACGCAAACAGAGACTCCATCGCCATTTCCAATATCATTGGAATGGCCAGCAATACAATGGCGCGATCAATGCTCCCACTGGTGAACACTTGCTCCTTGCCATCCATGGATTGCCTGAGTACACGCAGGGCGCGTTGAAAGCGTGACGCCGGTAGCAGCCCGTTGGCTGTTCGTTGTTGTTCTGACACAGAAAGGGCTTAAAATAATAAGGTGTAGACTGTGATTAAAGTGATTTTGAGCGCTGATTGATTGCAATCACACCTCATTCACAACCAATTTGTGTTGACGATAACGACTGAAGTAGTCGCGTCTGAGACAAAAAATCCATTCGCATAGCCGTTACCGAAGGGTAAAAGTAGGGGAATGGCAAGTGATCTAGCGTTTTGATGCCCCGTAATTAATATTTTATCGATTTTTTTGTTTAAAAACATTGACAACACCGCAAAACCGGTTAGAAGTTTCCAACCTTCGCGGTCTGTATTTGTTCTAAGCGATACTGTCTTAGGTGTTTGACCTGACAGACATAAACAAAGCCGGGATAGAAGCCCCGGAATACGATATGACCATCAACAATCTTCTCCAACGCGCCCTGCACTTAGAATGGCTTACCCCCGAAGAGGGTGTCTTTCTGTTTGAAAATGCTTCCACCACCGAACTCATGTACGTGGGCAATACCATGCGCCAACACCATGTTCCGGGAAACATCGTCACCTGGATTATTGACCGAAATTCCAATACCACCAATGTCTGTATTGCCAATTGTAAATTTTGCAATTTTTACCGGCGGCCCGGACATGAAGAGTCCTACATCACAACGATGGAGGAATACCGCGAAAAAATCGAAGAGACTTTCCGATTGGGCGGTGAACAACTGCTCTTGCAGGGAGGGCACCACCCCGATTTGGGGCTAGAATACTATGCCACTCTTTTTCGGGCGCTGAAGTCTGAATATCCCAATCTAAAACTCCATGCGTTGGGTCCACCGGAAATCGCACATGTGAGTAAATTGGCGGGCATCAGCCACTACGAGGTACTCAAAACCTTGAAAGAAAGTGGCTTAGACTCCTTGCCGGGTGCCGGTGCAGAAATACTCGATGATCGTGTCAGAAGGCTTATTTCAAAGGGGAAATGTGGCGGACAAGAATGGCTTGACGTGATGCGGGCAGCCCACCAGTTGGATCTTACCACCTCCGCCACCATGATGTTCGGTCACATAGAAACCAATTTGGAGCGCATGGAGCATTTTGCCGCCCTACGGCAGGTGCAAAGCGAAAAACCTGCTGAAGCCAAGGGGTTTTTGGCGTTCATCCCCTGGCCTTTTCAGGATGAAGACACCATTCTCCGCAAAATAAAACGCGCACGCAATGCCGTAACGGGAGATGAGTATGTACGGATGATCGCTATGAGTCGCATCATGCTGCCCAACGTGGTCAATATTCAGGCTTCCTGGCTTACCGTCGGCAAACAGGTAGCCCAAGCTTGTCTTCATGCGGGCGCCAATGATTTTGGCAGTATCATGATTGAAGAAAATGTGGTGTCGGCCGCCGGCGCCAAATTTCGTTTTACGGCGGATGGTATTCAAAACGCCATCCGTGAGGCTGGTTTGACACCACAATTGCGCAATCAGCAGTATGCGTTCCGTACATTACCCAAAGAAATGGCGCAACAGCAGCTGGATCGGACAGCGCTCATGGTAGATTGAAAACCCATGAATTACTGGCTTTATCAATTGTAAAAACGGTTTATCGGCTGTTTGGAGTACTTTTCATACGTTTTTTGGATACCTTTGCTTTTGTGTATCCCTCTCAAGATATTTTATTCGAAACTTCACACAATGCCAATTTTGAATTCACCCCTTGTTTTCATCTGCATCATCGGAATTGTTTTTTCCGTGATGTTGTTGATATTCAACGATGGATATAAATCGGCCAACCGATTTCTGGCAGGGGTATCATTTTTTTGGTCGCTGTACTATCTTAATATTTATGTGTATTTTTTTGAAAAATACCTACCCATAATTGCTGTTTCTATCACTGTTATTCCCAGTTTTTTCTATTTAATTGGTCCACTGTCTTATTTCTATGTCAGGGGAATAGTAAAAGACAATACCCGATTGTCCCGAGTAGATTTACTACATTTTACGCTATTCATCCTGTCATTTGCAGGTGCATTACCGGTCATGTTCTCGAGTTGGGACCATAAACTTCAAATAGCAGAAAATATACAGAGCAACAACTGGTTTGATTCAACTTACCAAATCAATGCCATTTTCTCTCAGCAAGTCAACAGGATAATCAGGCCGATTCAGCTGTTGGTCTATGTGCTGTTGAATTGGCATACTATCTATCAATACAGGTTCAAGTTAAAGCAAAGAATCCTCTACACCAAACAATATAAAATAATCCGAAACTGGCTCATAATGTTTTGTACCATTCTTTCATGGGGGGGCATCGTATTAATATCTTCTTTTTACAATATGATGGTTTATCAAAACAAGGAAGTTTACTTGGAGCATACCTATGTTCATTTGCTCTTGATATCTTGCAGTTATTTGTTCCTAAATCTTGTACTGCTGTTTACACCACAAATCATGTACGGGCTGCCATTGGAAAGAACGATAACTTCAGACAATCTGAAACCGGAGGAGAGCGAAAAGGCGAACTTTTCTCTTACACACACAAAATCTGACGTTTCTAATACTGACGCTGCTTTATATTCATCAGATTATATTGATAAAATTGAAAAAAGTACTCATAAAATTGAAGTAACAGCGCTTTTGACCAGTCCCCAATTCGATATTGAACAACTCTCTCATATTTCAGACATACCCGTTCATCATTTATCCTATTACTTCAATACTATACTAGGCGTGAAATTTGTTGAATGGCGCAACACCCAACGGATCGAAATTGCTGTAAAATTAATCGATGCCGGCAAATTGGACCTTCATACATTTGATGGTCTTATGTACCAGTGTGGGTTTACTTCCTATAGTACCTTTATCCGTGCATTTAAAAAGAGCACCGGAAAAACCCCCAGCGAATTCTATAAGACAATGCTAAATGATTAGGTTGTCGCGTTTGAGATAAAAATCGCTATTTGGGCCAGAAGAAGCGTATTTTTCAGCACTACAGTCAACAAAAGCTGTGAAGTAGGACGGAAAATGTTTTTTTCCGCCTGGCCAGTGTGCTACTAAAGTAGTTAGATTGAGATTAAAGTGATTTTCATGATTTGATGGATTGCCAGCACACGTCATTCACAACCACTTTCTGTTGACTATACCAGAGACACAAAACCCCCGATCGGCAAGAGCCGATCGGGGGTTTTGTGTCTCTGGTTGTAATACCCCCAAGATCAACCAAAATACCAAAGGGGGCCTAAAAAAACGCTGTCATCCTGAGCCCTTTTTATTCAGCTCCAACGCCAAGCCACAACCACCATTCTCAAAACACCAAAAAAAACGCTGTCATCCTGAGCCCTTTTTATTCAGCTACAACGCCAAGCCACAACCACCATTCCAAAGCACCAAAAAAAACGCTGTCATCCTGAGCCCTTTTTATCCCACGCGAGCAAAACCA
>JBIPOY010000285.1:0-4690 GCA_044378705.1 Saprospiraceae bacterium | reverse complement strand
GAAAAAATAAAAAAAAGAGGGCCTGAAAGAGCTTGCTTGACATATATTTGGTGTTGACTAGATATTGTTAGAATGGACACGGCAGGGGTAACTGTCTTAAGTGCTTGAATAATTTACAGTCTTAAAACGAATGAACCGGGGTGGGCTATTGCGCCCATTGTGTCAACAAATATACAATAAAACGTTAGGCTGGCGTTTATATTGACTCCCCCCCCGTGATTAAAATACAAAAAAACTGCCTGACTGTGTTACACAATCAGGCAGTTAACATTTTAAAGTGTAGCGCGGGGGAGACTTGAACTCCCGACCTTGCGATTATGAATCGCACGCTCTAACCAGCTGAGCTATCGCGCCAATTTTAATAAGCGGCCGCAAAGGTACAACGCTCATTTAATTTTACAAGACTTTCTTGAAAAAATCACGCATTTGAATTTTTGAAAAAACTAAAGATGGTTTTTCCGTAGTTCCGAACGTCTATCAGTCGGGGGTGTTCTAGAAAATCATGGTGCGGATTGTGTTCCAGCACCAGCAGACCGTCGGGCAACAACAAATTTTTATCAAAAATAACGTCCGGAATGGTATCTATGGTGGGTAACGCATAGGGAGGGCCTGCAAAAATATAATCCCACTGATTGGTAGAGTGTTCAAGAAATCGAAACACATCCATCTGAACAATTTTGATTTGTTGTTCAATATCCAGTAGCTGAATGGTTTTGCGTACAAATCGTACGGCATCCGCAAATTTGTCTACATAGGTAACATCTTCGCAACCACGGGAAACAAATTCGTAACTATGGCTACCGGTACCGCCAAACAAATCCAGCACCTTGGTTTCCTCAAAATCAATTAGGTTGTTTAATATGTTGAACAGCGCTTCTTTGGCGTAATCTGTTGTGGGCCTTGTAGGCCAGTTGTCTGCAGGTGGATTAAACCTGCGTCCTTTAAATTTTCCTCCAATAATCCTCATGTCATAAAAATGTTTTGATGGTGACAACTGCTCGTTTGAGCCCGCCGTCGTATTCGGTTTTAAGGTTGCGTTGTTAAAGACTGAGCACGTCAAACCAAAAATGGACGGGCAGGGCATGGGCAACTTTGGGTAATTTAGGAAGTGATTTGGGGGTGATGAAAACGATACGCTCTATATAACGGTTCAATATTTTATATCCTTCACTTTCCGTCAATAGTGCACCGGAAACATGCAGTGATACCACCTCCGGGTTGAGCTTAAATTGGTCGAAAGCCAACATAACAAAGTAAAGGAGATCCGTTGGCTTGGTGAATTCAAATGCGTTATAAAACAGCAGATTTTGCTCGTGAAAGACCGTTATCTGAGCATTACAGTTCCTAATATTAAGAAAAACAGCATGGGCCCCTTCAGGAATCAGTTCGAGGTAGTGGTTGATCAGGGAAGCCGCCAGGTGTCTTGGTTGGTATTGATCGACAAAACCTTTAAACGCGGTTGTTGCTCCCCAAACAAGATGACAGTTGAGTGCCGTTATTTTTTCCTGATCAAATACCATGGTGGTATTGTTGGCAGGATGTAGTAGCCGGAAGTATTTTTCGGGCGCTTGAGATGAAAAAAGCCGATCCGGAACCAAGGTCACCGAAGGAACGGAAAGAGCAGCCCTTACAGCAGAGAATTTGTAGTTTAACAATTTAATTCCGGCTAAAATTTCCCGAAATCTTGTATCAAAATAGGGACTATTGGCACGTTCGTTTGAGATCTGAATGGCCTCTAATCCCAATACCTCATTTTCGGCACTGAGGGCCATGATGGAAATCCCGTCGTAGCCAACGATTATTTTCAGTGTACCACGCATTGCTTTTTCTGCGTTCAGGTTTTCGTCTTGAAAATAGAAAACGTACTTATCCATGCCGGTGGTAGTATCTGTTGCTGTGTTCAGTTGGAGCACGAAGGTACTCTTAAGTTCCTTAACTTTGGCAATGAACCTCAACGACCATGCAAGTGTTTGGTTTAAATCGTTGTTTTGACAGGTAATTCAGGTATGAAAAAAGATCATCAGCGCGGTTTGCGCGTGGGTATTACAGGCGGTATTGGAAGCGGTAAAAGTACGGTATGCCGTATCTTTGACACATTGGGTATTCCTGTTTACAATGCCGATTATTGGGCAAAATGGTTGTTGAGCCATGATCATGTATTGAAAAAATCGGTCATCCATATTTTTGGTGAAGAGGCTTATGCCTCAAATGGCGACTATGATACTCAATACGTGTCACGTGCAGTCTTCAGCGACCCGGAAAAGCTCTCAGCGTTGAATGCGGTGGCACACCCTGCTGTAGAAGTACACAGTCGGGCTTGGCATAGTGACAAAATCAAGGAGGGGTATCCTTACACGCTCAAAGAGGCGGCTCTTTTGGTAGAAAGCGGCGGGTATAAACAGATAGATTTCCTCATTGTAGTTACCGCTCCTGAACCTCTTCGAATTAAAAGGGTCATCGAAAGAGATCATACCACCGAAGCGCAAGTGAGGTCCCGCATGCAATTTCAACTGCCCGAGATGCAGAAAGTGATGTTGGCAGACGGCATCATCGTCAATGATGGGCAACATTCCTTGGTTCAACAGGTGTGGAGGCTGCATCACATTCTTTTGTTGCGCAGCCAAGAGACCAAAACACATTGAGCGTTCAGGTTCCTCTTGCATCTTTTTTGTTAAAAGATACAATTTTGAAAAATTTATTTGGAATTAATGCCTGACATGTGTTACTTTTGCGGCTCAATTAATGAGAATCAGGCTTACCATAAAATTTTAGCCAACAACAGTATGAAAAAAGATATCCACCCAGCCAGTTACCGTACGGTAATATTCAAAGACATTTCCACAGATGAATCCTTCTTGGGTAAGTCTTGTGCCAATTCTAAAGAAATGGTAACCTGGGAAGATGGCAAAGAATATCCATTGATCAAAATGGAAATTTCCGCCTACAGCCACCCGTTCTTCACCGGCAAAATGAAATTTGTCGACACCGCAGGTCGAATTGACAAGTTCAACAAGAAATTTGCGAATTTCGCAAAAGTTGAAAAGGTTTCAGAATAATTTCCCTTGGGAATGCTTCCCTTTGAAAAGAGTCCCGATACGCTTTACGCTTATTGGGACTCTTTTTTTTTCCAAAATGGATGATTCACCCTATTTTTGTGTAGTATTGTTAGGCCCTAATTTTTCCACCTTCATTTAATCAGTATGTTTTATGTTGAATATTATCTTATTTGACAGCGATGCACGCGATCAATTACTACCACTTACGGCCACAAGGCCCATGGGTGAGTTGCGTTTGGGAATTTTGACCCTGCGTGAAAAATGGGAGCGTATGCTGAGTGGTTCTGTTTCTTATATCACCCAAGAGTACTTACAGGAAAAATATCCCATTCATATCGAGGAGGAAAACCTTATCATCAATGGCGGCTTGCTCCCCAATGCTCGATTGTGTGAAAGGATTAAGCAGCTAAAGTTAAATGAAGCCCTATTATTCCAAGGTGAATTGGTGGCAGCCCGCTTGAACGAGGCCCGCTTTGAATCTTTGATTGAAGAAGAGGAAATATCTGAATTGCAAGGCAGGGAAATTGAAGCTGAAATACCCATCTATCACATCAATCATCTTTGGGAATTTACACGTTTGAACGAACTGGCGTTGTTAGACGATTTTGAACTGCTTAACAAAGGCAGAAAGTCACAGAAAATTGCTGAAAGCAACCAAATTATTGGGCCGCCGGAATTAATTTTTCTGGAAACAGGTGTAGAAATGGAATGTTGCATCTTGAATACAAACGGTGGACCAATTTACGTAGGCGCAAATACAGTGGTCATGGAGGGCTCGTCTCTGCGTGGTCCCATTGCTTTTGGAATGGATTGTATCGTTAAAATGGGGGCTAGAATATATGGCCCGTCCACGTTCGGGCCTGGTTGTCGCTTGGGCGGTGAAATCACCAGATCCATCTTTTTCGCCAACTCCAACAAGGCCCATGACGGTTACTTGGGAGACTCCGTGGTTGGTGAATGGTGTAACCTTGGGGCTGATACAAACAATTCCAACCTGAAAAATAACTATTCTGAAGTGAAATTGTGGAGTTATAAAACGGAAGGTTTTGAGAAAACGGGGCAGCAGTTTGTTGGTTTAATCATGGGTGATCACGCTAAATGTGCGATCAATACCATGTTCAATACGGGTACCGTGGTGGGCGTTGCTGCCAATGTTTTTGGCGCCGGCTTCCCGAGGAATTTTATTCCTGATTTTTCTTGGGGAGGCAACTTAACCTATAGGACGCACAAATTTTTGGAAGCTTGTGAAACGGCTTCCTTGGTAATGAATCGAAGAAATCAGCATTTTACAGACTTGGAAAAGTCCATTTTCTTTCATATATACGATCAAACTGTAAAATTTAGATCTTGGGAAAAGTAGCCCCGCCTGGTCGTTCAACTATCAAACATGACAAAGTACGAAAAACGCGGCGTTTCAGCCTCCAAAGAAGAAGTACATGCCGCCATTGAACACCTGGATAAAGGATTATTTCCAACGGCTTTTTGTAAAATATTGCCCGATTTTGCTACCGGAAATAGCCGTTTTTGCAATATTTTGCATGCTGATACGGCCGGTACGAAGTCGAGTTTGGCCTACTTATACTGGCGTGAAACGGGTGATCTTTCTGTTTGGGCAGGTATCGCCCAAGATGCCA
>JBIPOY010000284.1:0-4703 GCA_044378705.1 Saprospiraceae bacterium | reverse complement strand
CAAGGCTAGTAGCAGGATGAACATACGGTTGTTGTCAGAACTGCCTGGTTGACGGATGCTCTGGTTTTTTTTCAATTTGATGATCACCGTCAGCAGATCCTTATGGCTGTCGTAATGGGTTAGATTTTCTTTGTTGTAAAAAGGTTGGTATTTTTTCTTTTCGGCTTGGAGGGTAATAGTAGCGTTGTAGGCAAACAGGGGGTTTGTGATGAATTGGCCATCCCGGTTGGTCTCGAACTGGCCTATTTCCGGGACAAACAAGGACGTTTCAGCCAAATTTTTAGGGGTATATTCGTCCGAGACGACCTTGATGAGGAGTCTGTATTTTTTGGGGGTAAGCGAGATGGGGATATCAATGGTGGTTTGGGGGCCACTTTTGATCCATGCAGCGAGGTTTATTTTTTGGCAATAGGGTTCATAGTGTTCTGCGGTTACTGAGATGGTGAGGACATCGTCTTTCTGAAGTTTGTCGATGGCGGTACGTTTACCGATGGGGACGTTGTTGACATAGACCTCCAACTGTTGCAGATTACCGGGAGATAGTTTTGAATCTCCGCCGAAATTAAGGGTGACGGAATAGCGCTCCGTGACAGGAGTGATGGACAAGAGGGTAGAAGAGGCGGACACGCGCAGTCGTTCAGCGTTCAGGAGGGCTTGGTCTAGAAAAAACACCTGTTTAAAGGGTGTAAATTCGGTACGATAGGGGTCGTCAAAAAAGCCGGAGAGCGTTTTGGGGTCAGAAAAAGGGATGTGTGCGTATCGTTTGTTGTTGCCGGCGCCACCTTTGCTTTGTACGAGTTGAGAACGGCAGGGGAGTTTTTGGACCATCTCCAAAAACAGCCCTGAATTTTCTTGTCCTCTTTTTATTTGATTGGAGGCCTCTTCTACGTACAAAGTTCGGTAGGTTTGGGCCAATTGTAGGAGCAATTCCAAGAGTTTACCATTTTCAGTTACCGCCAATTCGTGGGGCATAAAGACGGAGAATGCGAAATAGGCGCCATCCCGGTTGACCCAATCAAAGATTGAGTTATAAATGGTATAGACCCGGTGTGATTCTGTGGTTTCGAGGGAATAGAAGGTTAAATTTGGGTGAGAATAATTGATCAAACCCCGAATATCTTCCAGAGCCACGGCGATGGAGGGGGAATCAAGGCGTATGTTGGGGCTATGGAAAAACACCTGTTTCCCCAATTTTAGCCCCCAGGCCACCAATCCGATGTTGTTGTTGCTGTGCTGCATGAGGAGTATTATTTAAAAATGCGCTCAAACCATGTTTTTTTCTTCCGGAAGGAAAACGAAATCAAATCGCTCAGCAAGTTGTCTGAAAAAAGCGGGTTGAAATCGTAAATTTTAGGCAATTTGAAAGTGCCGAGGCTAAAAGGGTGTAGAATAAGCCTGAATTTGTGTTTTTCTTTCAGTCGTTTACAGGTATTGAAGAAGTTTAAATAATCTGAGGAGATCAGGAACTGATGCACGGCGTCGTTCAGAGAAATTGATTTGGAGAACAGGTCCGCTTTGGTGACCACAATCATCAGGGCATCGGTTTTGTCCAGGGTACCATCATTCGACAAGAGCATCAGAACATTTTGTAATTGGGCGTCTTGGGTTGCAATTTCCCGAATATCATGGCCAAACTTGTGGTGCCGATAATCAATGACGAACATCAATATTTTTCGGTTGTTGTTGTTGAGGTAGGTACGAGCGCCAATGGAATCCGGATCATTGACTTTACCGGAATTGTATGTTCTGGTAAAGTTTTCGCCACTCATTTCAATGAAGGAAAGCGGGTGTCCGATTTCGTCTTTGTCATAAAGAATAATGGGGATAAAATTGAGGACGTCAGCCATGGTACCGTTTGGTAAAATCCCCAACTTGATTCTTCGGATGAGTTCATCTTTGTAGTGAACGCCCACCCGATAGTTGGGATCGGCCTCAATCATGCCTGCTTTTTGGGCTTGGTGTAGAATACCGGCGAGCATGGTGGATTTACCGGAACCAACGATACCGAAGACGTAAATATCCGTTCTGCCTTCCGGCAGGTCCGGCAGGTCTTTCCAATCGGGGAAACCGGTATCCATTTGTACCGGGTTGACAATTTTTTCGATGTCTTCATGGGTGAATTCGAGTTCCCAGACGAGGTTTTCGACCGTAAAGGCTCCTTCTTCGAGCAGTTGTCGAATTTTATTTTCGTCATAATCGGGATGTCTGTTGGCGATATTGGAGAAGTGTACGTCTTTTATTCTTTGTTTTTCGGCGGCGTCTGCTGTTTTTTGTCGCTGAATGCGTTCGTCTTTTTCAGCGGTTTCAATCAGGTTGGTCAATTCATTTACTTTGCTGTTTTGCAACCCGGCCAGTTTCATATCAAGCAAGGGAATATCCCCTTGTTTGATGAGGGGGAGCAACTCCGTAGATTGAAAGGAGTTGATACGGGCAAGTATTTGATGTTTGGTATTGTCATCCATAGTGGAGTGCATGGTTGTGGGGTGTTTAGAATTCTATACCGGTAGTGGTTTGTGATTTACTTTTGTATTCACGCTTTCCGCCTTTGCCTTGAAAGAAGATATAAGGCCATAGCAACAGCAGGTGGCACAACAGCAACAAAGAGAGTGCAACGAGCAAATTGGGTTTGTAATCTTTCAGCAGGGTGATCGGCTTGTCGAGGGGCAGAGCGGTTTCTTCGGGCAAGGAGAACGCAAATTCGGGGTTGAGGGCTTGCAGTTGGGTCAGGTTTTGGGTTAATTTATCGTCAATTTCATAATACACGCGGTTGAGTTTGCGTCTTACCCAATCGTTGATGACCCATTTTGCTTCTTTGATGAAGACATCATTGGATCGTTTGATGTCGGGCAAATGGCTGGTCAATCTTTGATAATTGGATCCCACCGACTGCGGTATTTGTTTGTAAAGTCGTTTTTTCAGCACCTCATCTCCCAGGGTTCTGCCCGAGAAATCAATGTTATAGGGGGCGACTTTCAATTTCTTTTCAAGCTCAATCCGTTGGGCGTAGTTGTTACTACCCAGGTTGAAGTAGGCGGTGAAGTCTGATTTCAGGGTTGTTGCCAGGAGGGCTGTATCGGCGCTCACCCCGTCTTCAAAATCGGTGACCATTTGCTCCATGGCCGTCAATTTATTGTTTCCGACGTCTTTTATTTTGTCTTTCAGGGCAAATTCCGTGTTGATAAAGTGGAGAATGATCGGAGTGGAGACAATGGACAGGACGAAGTAGCAGAGGATGAGGATTATTTCTTGGATGGAGGTATTGCGTCTGTTTTCTTTGGCCTTGAAAACGACCATAAACTCGATCAGGGCAATGTACCCGACGGCAATGAGGATTGCGTAAATAATACTGGTCACATCATTGCCTCTGGTGATGTAGAGGAGTCCGAAAATACAGCAGACTGTGGTGAAAAGCACCCCAAGATAGTGGATCACCAAATTGACATCATTACTTTTATCGTTGCTCATAATTGGTTTTTTACTTTAATTAATTTGAATTCAACGCGATTTGCTTTAATTTTTTTGTTTTGGGCGACACAGGATGCCAGTCCGCTGGCGTCTGCTTGACAGGTATAATAATAGGGCGTGTATTTTTCAATTTTGTTGATACACGATGCTGGTTCGAGTTGGTCGAAAGCCAATACGGATGCGGAATAGCGGATGTTAAGTTCGGCGGTGCATTGGGTTTGATCTGGTTCGACGAGGGTAAGGAGGCCATTGCCATTATCACCGATATCGAAATAAATGGTGATTAATTCGCCGCTGTCATTGTGGAGCGGAGAGGTACTTCGCCACCGTCCGGACGTGCTGCCCAGGTCGCCATTGATGGGCATCCGCATGGTATCCTGTTCGAAACCCAAGTCTGGGCAGCATCCTCGGAGGTATTCAATTTCCCTCAGGAGGCTATCAATGCGCCATTTGATATCGTTACAGGCTTCGTTGGGGGGCGTTTGGTTTTGGTCTATTTGGCCGGTAAGCGCGCGTTCCAGTTGCAGCAGGTTGCCTACGCCAGCACCGTCTCCCGGGAGGTTGATAGGTTTGCCGGATCGTTGCAGCAGTTCAATGAGTTGGAGGTTGGTGATATTGGGCTGTCTGCTTTTGATGAGAGCCACGCCACCGGTGACGATGGGGGTTGCCATGCTGGTTCCGTCGAGGTAATCGAATTTTCCGCCGGGCACGCTGCTGAAGATGTGCACGCCCGGGGCGCTGATGGTTGAGTAAGCGCCGAAGTTACTGAAGGAAGCTTTTTTTAATTGCGGGTCCACCGCAGACACTTTGATGGTAAGAGGGCTCCGCTGCATAGGATCAATACCAATCAGGACATTTTGATTTCCACCGGCCATCACGATGGTGACGTTTCGCTCATTGGCCATTTTATAAATTCTATCCCAAAAAGCTTCTTCTGATTTGTAGTTGTGCGCAATGATATCCTGTTGTACGCGCAGGGGATAGGTACCGACCTCCTGGCTCATTTTCATGCCGAGAGATAGGTTGATGACGTTGGCGCCTTGGTTGATGGCGTATAAAATGGCATCTATGATCGCAGTACTGGAGATCATTCCGTTGTCGTCCACCACCATGATCGGCATCAATTGGCAGGAAGGGGCGATGCCCGCGACGCCATGGCTGTTGTCGTTGAGCGCGGTTGCGATCCCGGCAACGTGGGTGCCATGTTGTCGATCCGTACCGGCCATGACGTTTGTCGA
>JBIPOY010000283.1:0-4746 GCA_044378705.1 Saprospiraceae bacterium | reverse complement strand
AGAGCCAAGCATACTGGTTGGAATACGGATCCAAACAACGCTTTCAGCAGACCCCCGCCTCCTTTGGCAGCGTTTCAAACCCAGGGTAAAGACCATTGAAAATCGATTGGGCACGGATTTCTATTCAGTGCATGTGTACGCAGCAGAGACAACCTTTGAAAAATTTACACCGAATACCCTTTTTGAAAAATGGGCGGCAGTCGAGGTCAGCAACAGCGACAACATACCGGATGAGATGGAGGTGCTGTCGCTGCCTTCCGGCCTGTACGCTGTCTTCGTACACCACGGGCTGTCGAGTGGCTACGCGCAGACGTCGCAGTATATTTTTGAGCAATGGTTGCCCAATGCTGGTTACCGCGTGGACGGAAGGCCGCATTTTGACCTTTTTGGTGCGGACTATCGGCTCGATGACGCGGATGCGCGGGAAGAAATTTGGGTGCCTATTGTATAAATACTCCGGTGGCGCGCTGTCTGTGTCCTGAAGTTATTACAACCGTTGGCGTACTTTTTTGACCATCTCATTTTTCCAGGTCAAAAAAGTACCGTCTAGGATATGGGTTCGGGCTTCCTGTACCAGCCATAGATAAAATGCCAGGTTTTGGAGCGTGGCGAGTTGCATGGCGACAATTTCACCGCTGATAAAAAGGTGTCGGAGGTATGCTTTGGTGTGGATGCGGCTGGTGGGTGCGGGGCTATTGGCGTCAATGGGGGTAAAGTCGTGCTGCCAGCGTTTGTTTTTGATGTTGATGATACCCTCGGCAGTGTACAACAGGCCGTGACGGGCGTTTCTGGTCGGCATAACGCAATCGAACATATCAATGCCCCGCGCAATACTTTCAAGAATATTCTCCGGGGTTCCCACGCCCATGAGGTAACGGGGTTTGTCGGCTGGCAGTATTTCGGTCACCACTTCTGTCATGGCATACATATCTTCTGCCGGTTCGCCCACGGAGAGCCCGCCAATGGCATTGCCCTCCCGCCCGAAAGCGGCCACTGTTTCCGCTGAAATTCTTCTCAATTCGGGGTACGTACTGCCTTGGACGATGGGAAACAGCGACTGGGAATGGCCGTACAGGGGTTCGGTGTTGTCGAAGCGCTCGATGCAGCGGGCCAGCCAGCGGTGTGTAAGCCCCAGTGATTTTTCTGCGTACTTAAAATCACAGGGATAAGGAGTACATTCATCAAAAGCCATGATGATATCTGCGCCGATGATGCGTTGAATATCCATCACATTTTCAGGGGTAAAGGTGTGTTTTGACCCATCAATATGGCTTTGAAACGTGACGCCCTCTTCTTTTATTTTTCTTCGATGCGCCAGAGAGTACACCTGAAAGCCACCGCTATCGGTTAATACAGGGCCATTCCAGGCGTTGAAGCCGTGGATCCCCCCCGCTTCCCGCAACACCTCAAGACCGGGTCTTAAATAAAGGTGATAGGTATTGCCAAGGCATATTTGAGCGTGAATATCGTTTTTGAGTTCGTGTTGGTGTACTGCTTTCACCGTTGCGGCGGTACCTACGGGCATAAAAATAGGGGTCTCAATCTGTCCGTGGGCAGTAGAGAGCAGTCCGGCACGAGCACGGGATTGCGGGTCGGTGTGTAGGAGGGAGAATTTCAACGTGGACGGGTAAATGGGTGCTTGTTGGTAAAATATAATCGCTGGATGTGTGGTGGGAGTATTGCTAGGCTTGATTTCGGTTGCTGTCCAGCTTGAGCAATACGGCTATGAGCAGGGTAAACCCAATGAGAGACGAGCCCCCATAGCTTATGAAGGGCAAGGGGATACCGATGGTGGGCAAAAGCCCCATGGTCATACCCACATTGACGGTAAAGTGTAGGAAGATGATGCCGGCAACGCAATAGGCGTACACACGGGAGAAGTTGGACCGCTGACGCTCGGCGATGACGGTAATACGATAGAGCAGCCACAAAAACAGGACAATCATAGAGGTTACGCCCACAAAACCGTGCTCTTCTCCAACGGTACAAAAAATATAGTCGGTACTTTGTTTGGGCACATATTTTAATTTGGTCATATTGCCTTGGAGCGGTCCTTTTCCAAAAAAACCGCCGGCGCCAATGGCCATTTTGGAGTGAATGAGGTTGTAACCGGAGCCGCGGGCATTGGCCTCCGCTTCGCCCGGCCGCAACCAAATTTTGACACGTTGCTGCTGGTGGGGCGCAAGCACGGAATAACAAGCAAAATTGGCCGCAAACACCAAGGAGGATGCCAAGGCCAACAGGAGTAACCACACTTGTAGCTGCCGCTGAACAATGCTGTTCTTCTTTAGGTAGCTGATGAAAAAAACCGGCAAAAACAAGGCAAGGTGCGGCGCCAACACCCATAGATGTGGATTTCCCAGCGCCGTGACGGGAATATCCATCGCGCCTAATAACCACTCCAAAATGGTTTGCCACCACAGTGTGATGGGAATAAGCACCACAAAAAAGCCCAACCATACCTGGTTTCTCCTCCTCAAGCGGGCAATGAGCAGATAGTTTACAAGGCCAATGAGACTGGCCACCACATACGCAGGCTGATCAAACATCAAACCCAACACCACCAATGCCGTAGTGCCAAAACCCAACACGTACCATGTGGGCGAAAGCCCTTCTCGATACAATGCCAGCATAAAAGAGAAAAATACCAACGCCGATCCTGTGTCACTTTGGAGCATAATCACACCAACAGGCAGCAAAAAAATCATAAACGAGATGATCCGGCTACGCCACTCCCGCAGATCAACACCCGAAGAACTGAGATACCCCGCCAAGGCCAAACTGGTGCCAAATTTGGCCAACTCAGAGGGCTGAAAAGTAAATCCGCCAAACTGATACCAAGCATGGGCGCCGTTTACCTCCCGGCCAAAAATGAGGGTACCCGGCAGTAAAAGAAGGGTAAAAATGTAAATAGGCAGTGAAAATGTCCGCCAAATAGACCAATCCGTGAGCAATATCACGAACATGAATGCGTAACAGAATACGATGAAAAACAACTGTTTGCCCGCCAGCGTGCCCATATTGAAAAAAGAGTAGGGCGTATCTTCGTTGTAGGTCACCGAGAAAATCATGAGCCACCCCAACGTTGTCAGGGCAATGTAAATGCCCAATAACTGTCGGTCTATTTCGTTCAGTTTGAGTGCTGCCTGCTGTGAAGCCAAAATTGAAGCGTTTCGTTACGTGTTATTGATAAGATGCAGCATTTTCGGAAGCCTAATCGCCTCTGAAAAGCAACAAGGTCGGATCATTGTTCCAAAAAATCACGCGGGTGAATGTTGGTATCTTTGGCCGGATAAGCGCCGGGCCACCCTGAAAGCACTGCGATAAACGCGAGGGCTTCCTGTTTGCTGCGAAACGCTCCAACCCGAAGTTTGTAGTAGGGCTTTTCAAGGGTCCACTCCGCCGGTATTTCCGGGTATTCCGTTCTGAATTTGTTTCGACCCTGATCCACTTGAAGGCGGTCGGTGGCAGACATTATTTGAACCCGCCACCCGCTGACACGGGGCGCAGCGCGGTTGTTGTTTACCCATGTCTTTGAGCGTTGCGCCACGGCAGGATCCTCATTCAACTGTACTTCCTGTGCTGAAAGGCAGCGCAAAAGGCAACAAAAAGTGAGGAGCAATAGCGGTTTTTTCATTGAAACGGATAGGTATGCTGTCCAAAACTCGTTTGGGCGTTGATTTTGGTTGCGAAATTACGCGTTTGAGGCCAACTGTGTAGAATTACCCAATATTTTTGGCAGAAAACGTGAAAGAACAAGCTGTTTGGCCCCTGATAGCCCCTCCGACGCCGCTCCCTCAACCATACGACAACAAATCTGCCGGCGCCAAAACTGCCGGCACGGTGTTGTTGACGATGCGCTCTTGCTGGTTGATCCCTTCTTGGTGAATGGCCTCCAGAAACATGGCGATAAATTCGTGGCTGAGTTCATTTTTTTCGGCACGACAGCGGCAAGCTTCAACCAGCGTTCGCCAGCGTTCTGGCTGAAAAATGGCAATGTTACGCGCTTTCTTTTCATGCCCTATTGCCCTGACGAGCTCCATTCTCCGGGCAATAAGGCAAATAAGTTCCTCATCCAACTCGTCAATTTGCTGTCGTAAATGTTCGATGCTCGACAAATAGTTGGGATCATCGGAACTGATGCTCCGACGTACAAGCGAGCCAATCATCGCTGCAAACTGAAGCGGCGTAATTTGCTGCGCCGCATCGCTCCAAGCCTGATCAGGGGTTGGGTGCACTTCCACCATCAGACCATCAAAATGCAGTTCGTATGATTTTTGGGCTGTTTCAGCCAAAATATCACGTCGGCCACAAATATGAGAAATGTCACAAATGAGTTCTAGGTCGGGAAATTCCTGCTTGAGGTCAATGGCTATTTGCCAGCGCGGTATATTTCGGTACTTTGAGTCGCCATAGGTAGAAAAACCGCGGTGAATGGCTGCGATGTGCCGGATGCCCGCTTTGTACAGGCGTTCAATACCACCAACCCACAATTTATAATCGGGGTTGACCGGATTTTTTATCATGACCGGTATATTGGTTCCGGCCATGGCATCGGCAATTTCTTGAACCGAAAAGGGGTTGGCGGTGGTCCGGGCGCCAATCCATAAAACATCGATACCGTATTGAAGGCATTCTTGCACGTGTTGGGCTGTCGCCACTTCTGTGGTAACCCGCAAGCCCGTTTCTGCTTGTACGTTTTTCAACCATGAAAGCCCCTGGGAACCGATGCCCTCAAAAGCGCCC
>JBIPOY010000034.1:0-13825 GCA_044378705.1 Saprospiraceae bacterium | reverse complement strand
AGCAGATGAATAGTCTTTACTCCCCGTTTTTTCTCGGTGTGCTTCCACCACCAAACAGCCATTTTCGACACGGGCATTTTTGGTTCTGTTGACTGTGTATGACTGCATTTCATTGTTGCCCCATCCACAATTGGCAGGGCATCCATCGGCTACATCATACCCCCATTTGCTGCTGTCGGGCAGTCCGGAATAATTAAACTCATCCGACCAAACTACTTTTAGGAACGTATTTCCTGAAACGGAAGCCTTGTTTGAAAAGCAACTGCTCGCGAGAAAAGAAACGAATAAAACGAGAAAAATCAGGTAAGGATATTTTAAAAAAAGCTGTTTCATAGAAATTCGAATAGTTTGGGAACGCAATTATTTTGGGACAAATTTGAGTTCAAACCAGCCCTCCGCCTTGGGGACTCCGTTTTGTTCCCTTTGGCGACCGCGAACCACCAATTCCGTTTCAGTTAGTTTTACAACGTCCAACAGGTTGTCACAATCCCAAACGCCCATAAACTGATCGTCGGGCAGTACTATTTGGTCACGGCCACTGATGCCGGTTCCCTCGCGGAAAACAAAGGTGCCGGTGCCGGGATCGTACGCTTCAGCTTGATATCCATTCCAAGGATTCACGGAGGCCCCATTGTTTTTGTTCTGAAAAACAAGGTTTTCAAATGTAAAGCAAAAACCATCATCGTATTGAGGCGCTTGCAGGCCATCTACCGTGGAGGTAAACCAAGAGTAATCATCATAGGTAGGACCCACTTTCACTGCGCCGGCATCGTGTGTAAGCGTCCAGCATTTCCCTTGCGGGGTACAGTCACCTGTCAGTAAGGCCAATTTAGGGCTGCAAACAAGCGGAGCATTCTTGAATATCTCTATTGTTTTTGTAGCAGAAGGGGTGCCACTCCCATCCGTTTTTGATACATATAGCGTAATGGTATAACCACCTGCTTTGTTGTAGAATACCGTATCCGTCACTTTGTCGGAGGTATTGGGGCTGCCACCCGGCAGGTTCCACAAACGTTGAAAATTGCCTTCGGAAAGATCCTTTATGACGACTCGGTTCGAATCACCAGCAACCATTTCAATGCTGAATGGAGGCGTTTCCGGTGTCGGTGGTAATTGGAATTCGTCGTCGCGGTCAGGTTTGCACCCAACAGTTAATAGGCCTAAAAAAGCTATAAAAAAAAGAATTTTATACATATTCTTAAATTAAAGGATGCACAAGTGGTTGGTTATGAAATATTAAGGCTTACTCAATAGCCCGGATTTTGGGATATTGCACCGTTTGTCGCCAATATTTGTGATTGCGGAATGGGAAACAAGTCGTGTGTGCCTGCTTGAAAGCCTAAGCTACCGAGGACCGAAGCAGCGCGTTTGGTACGCACCAAATCAAAAAACCGGTGTGCTTCCAGGCCGAGTTCAATACGTCTTTCGCGGTAAATTGCGTCCAATAATGCAGTACCCGTTGCGGAAATAGGAGGAATGGCAACCCTTGAACGCACCTTGTTGAGAGATGTTTTGGCGGCGGCCTCATCACCTGCCCGGTAGGCTGCTTCTGCGTGCATCAGCAGTACGTCTGCGTATCGTATCACACGATCGTTGGAGCCCCCGTTGGGGCTTGGATCACCAAAAGGCGCATCTTCACTTTTGTTGTTAAAATATTTTTTGGGGTAATACAGGGCTGGAAGATCGCCGGTTGCGGCAAGGGTAAATATTCCACGGTCGCCCATGGCATCACCAACGCGGAATAGGGTGGATTTTAGACGAGGGTCTTCAAAGCCTTCTTTAAAAAACTCATCCACAAAATTTTGTGTGGGCAAATTGAAACCAAATCCAGCAAACTGACCACGGGCGCGCTGGAAAACATTGGTAAAACTGCCTTCATTTGAATTGTTTTTACCCCAATTTCCGCCGGATGCATTCATAAACTGAATTTCAAACACTGATTCTGCGTTGTTTTCCCCGTATTGCGTGAAAATATCAGCGTAGTTTTCGGTCAATTGGTACTCATTGGAGGAAACAATAGCTTCAGCAGCCACCTTGGCTTCGGCCCATTTTTCTCTCCACAGGTAGGTCTTAACGAGTAGCGCTTGCGCGGCGCCCTGTGTTATTCGCCCAAGATCACTTTCCGGGTAAGCGCTGCGTTTCCACAAGTCGCGAGATGCCTCTGTTAGGTCTTTTTCTATCAAATCCCAGATTTCAGTGGCTGATGCGCGTGGTAAGTTGTACTCTGAGGGTGCCAAAACATGGTCGGCAAGGGGCACACCACCGAACATGACCACCAAATTGTAGTAATTCCAGGCGCGGATAAATTTCGCCTCTCCCAAAATACGTGCTTTTAGCTTTTCATCCATGACGATGCCCGGGACTTTTTCAAGGACCACATTGGCTCGGTAGATTCCCTCATAATCTGCACTCCACTCCGACTCTAGTAAATCGGTGTTGGTTGGCCCTTTGAAAGTCTCCAACTGTAAAAGGGTGTTTACATCGTTGTCGCCAGAGCCGCCCTTTACGGCATCGTCTGACATGATGTCACCCCAAAACCACCGAAAATGCCCGGAAGGGGATATCTGAAACTGAAGGGTTGCATACGCTGCATTGACAGAAGCGATGGCATCTGCCTCGGTCCGGTAAAAATTTTCTTCAGTGATGCCAACAATGGGCTTTTTTTCTAAAAAGTCCTTTTGACACGCCGAAAAGGCGATAAAAAAAGACAAACACATTTTTAATATTGCATTCTTTTTCATGCTGACTTGATTTTTATTCTTTTATCAATGGAATGGTGCGTGGTTGATCATCAATTATTTTTAAAAAATAGATCCCAACCGGTAAATTCAAAAAATTCTCTTTGTGAAGGTCTTTACCGGCAAAAAACAAGGATCCTACAACATTTACCAACTCAAAATATTCATCCCCGGAGGGATCTTTAAGGTAAATATGTGCTGAAAATGGATTGGGAAATATACCGCTTGCTGTTGGTTGTATCAGCGCTGTTGTCCCAACGTTGTTGCTCACCTCAGGGCCCCGAACACACAGTAGGTTAAGGGCCTTTGTTTTTACATCGTGCGATGTAATGCCATATCGGGTGTCAAAATACCATGCTTGTGATGTTTGGTTGGGGAGACTGGTGGATGACCAATATTTTTTTAAGCCAATGGTGGTAAAAAACAGTGTGTTCACCGAAGGATTGACCAACGCTTCGTCGTTTAAGGATTGAACCTCTTTGATATTGGGCACTCGCCAGTCACTATTACCTGCAAGCGACAAGTTTTCCGCATAATAGAGCGATTGCTCCCAGGTAAGAGTGTCCGTAAGCGGTACTTTTTGCCATATTAATCCGGTCAGTTGATCCGTAATGGTACCATTTTCATGGTCAATATAATGCGCGATCGGGTTGACAGGAGCATATATATCTCGGACAGCGCGCACCTGAAAGCGTTTGGTTCCACCGGCGCTGATGGTTTCAGACAAAGGATGGTTACCGATTCCTCCTCCCGCATTGGTAACCCAAGCCTTGGTATTGTCATTCGCTTGACGGGTGCTTGTCCACCAGTATTCCGCATTGGTTGGCGAAAAAACCATCAAATTCAAAGCCGGGTTGGAAAAACTATGGTTTAAAATACTAAAAGCTTCGTGTGCATTGGGCAGCCGCCAGTCGGAAAAGCCACCCAATGTGAGGGCATCGCAATACGCGAGAGCACTTTCAACGGTCATTTCACCACCATCTGTTTGCTGCCACATCAATCCGGTAACGGTATCTGTCAGGGTTCCATTCCCATTTACAAAAAAGAATGGGGGGGTAATGGAATAATCACTGTCTTCACCCGGGGTAGGGGTGTAGTTGCCGGATTGTCCGGTATCCGGCAGCCTTAGCATGGTTTTGACAACATTTTGCCCAAAGCTCATGACTGTAGGAAACACAAAAAACAGTAAATAAAGAATGTTTTTCATACGAATGTATTGTGTACTACAGCACGATTATTTTTTTTGTAACCAATTGATTTGACAACTGAATTTTCACAAAATATGGCCCTTTCGCCAGGTGGTCCACGTCAAATTTTGCTGCGTACTGATCGGTTTGAAACACCTTTTTGCCTTTTACATTGAACAAGGAAATGGAGAGAATATCCGTTGGGCGTATGGTTTCGGGTAGTTGTATCGAAAATCCGTTGTTCACGGGATTGGGAAATACCAAGATTTGGGTATTGTCAGTTTCCAAGTCAATGGTGGCAGTGGGCACTTCACACTGCGCAAAGCCATTGAACACTTGCGTGGTTGTACCCCCGGGGTTTACAAAATTAAAGGTATATTGGCCTGCTAGGGTCCAACTGTATTGGACGGAATAGTTTTGTCCTGATTTGGTGTAGGTAAGGGTGTAGCCCAACGGTCCATTGGCTTGGCAATCGGTGATGACGGCCCCCTGTAGGGGTGTGCCGGCAGGTCTCACAGGGTTGGCGTGTGCCTGAGGAATTATTTGAAGGGTATTGTCTTCTGTCACTTTTCCAACCATATTTCCAATCATGTAGGGGGCCGTGCTGGTCCCGTGGTAGTGATAGGCGCCATCGGCGCCATAGTGGCCGTGGTTGGCATCCAGTGTGTTCATAGGTGTTCCATCAGGTTCCAGGCTGCCATAGACTGCAAAGCCATCCAATGCAAAAGCGATGGGCAATACATCAGTGGTTATATCATCCAAAAACAATGGCGCAATATGGTAGTGATAATCATCAGCTCTACCACAGTGCCCGCCATGATTGTCCAATTGACCGTCCAACAGTGCATCAACACCGGTATTGGTGAAGGGATTGAAAATGGGAACGCCGTTTGCCGCAATGGCAATGGCCCCTCGGAGGAAGTGTTGGGAGTTTACAGGTACAGGGGTTGCCGCTAGAACGGGGTTGAGCGGTATGGGCCAAGCATTGTTGCCAATATAACACTGTGGGATGGGTACCTGCTGTTGCCAGCCGGTGATGCCCACCATCATTTGGTGACTTGGAATACCCTTGGATTCAACATAGAAATAGGTGTCATCCCAAAGGGTACGAACATTGGGTGTGAAAGGTTCAAACGCTGCATCAATAAACGCAGGATCAGTGCCTACCAAAGCCCGACCAAGTTCCGTTTTGAAACTGTACAAAGCAGAAACCAGTATTAGAGAGGTTGCTGCCACGAGGTGTTTTTGCCGCCGCTTGACGATTAACCAGTAGCCGGTTAAACATGAAATTACCATAAAAAACCCCAAAAACCAACCTACACCACTCGTTGATATTCTCCCAATCCCTCGTATAGCCTCACGTTGACTGCCACGGGAGGTATACAGTTGTTCGAGCGTAGCAACATATTCTCGGATAAACACCTGATCTTCTGAAGAGAAATCAGAAAGGGGAAAGTGTAAAATCTTATGGGCGGCATCTTCCAAATAAACAGCGCCATCTTTGAACATCAAAAAGGACGCGTCAATTCTTTGGTTTCCCTTGTCGAGGTTCCAATGTTTGAGGGCAACAGCCTCTTGACCAAAGCCGTGGGCAAAGATCAATTGACTAAACAAACAGAAAAAAATGAGCAATATATTTTTCATAACACCAGCGAAATGTAAACGTGTGTGAAAGTATAAGTGGTTACCTGCTTTGTTGTTGCATCGGTCATTTGAAGCAAGTGAGCAGGGTTATGACACAGACTTATGTATGACAGAGATGGAGTCCTTTCGATTAAGCCTATGTTCCTTTTTTCATATCATTTCACGTCAATATTTGATCATTTTTTACCTCGCCTGTTGCGTCAATGTTTATGATGTCAGAACCGTTGAGGGCAGACAGTGCTTCCGAGGTATTGGAATAATTTGCGCCAATACAGACATTGTGTAGGTTGGAAGCAACGGGAAAAGTATTGTTGTTAAAACACACCACAGCAGCTACGGTCCATACGGTGTTGTCATCAGCGGTGATGGTCCCCAAGCGGGCTATTCTACCATTGGCACAAGGGTATAGGTTGCCCGTGGTGGCGTTTGCCAGCCCTTGTGTCACAGAGGCTGTCCCACTGTGTTGAGCAGAGGAAAGGTGTGCGACGAACAGTAAAGCGAGGAGTATCAGATTTTTCATTTAAAAAGTAAGGCTTACCCCTCCCATGATCGTTCTAGCTTGCGGATAGAAACCCCTATCAATACCAACCTCTAGGCTTCCTCCGATGTTGCCGATTTCAGGATCAAAGCCGGCATATTTGGTAAAAGTGAGCAGGTTTTGAGCGGTCATATAGACTTTCATTTTTTCACAACGAGCCTTTTTAAGCCATTTAGAAGGCAAATTATAGCCCAACTGGACTGTTTTTACGCGCAAATAGGATCCGTCTTCAACAAAACGATCTGACACACGGGCATTTTGGTTCGGATCGCTCAGGCTTACACGCGGCTCTGAATTGGAGGTCCCCGCTCCGGTCCATCGTGTTAATGCGGAAGCCGGTCTGTTGACATAAGTAAAATCGTATCGAATGGTGTTGAGATAAATATCATTGCCTTCTGAGCCTTGAAAGAAGACATTTAGCTCAAGTCCTTTCCACTCAAAATCTGTGTTCAATCCGTATGTGAAGCGTGGGGTCGGATTTCCGATGTACGTACGATCGTTGGCGTCAACAGTACCATTCCCATCTAAATCTTTGAAACGAATATCGCCAGGAGCTGTTTCGTTGCTTTGGAAAGCAGCGGATTCAACTTCTTCCTGGGTTTGGAAAATCCCATCGGTCACATACCCGAAAAAAGAAGCGATTGGCTGTCCAACATCGGTTTTTGAAGCGTTGGCATTCGCGGATTGTACGTATCCGGAATACACAGGTTCACCGCCCCTCCCCAAGCTGGTGACGGTACTTTTTACAAAAGCAATGTTACCGCCGATGGTGTAATGCAGGGGGTGGTCGAAATTTCGATATTGAAGCGAAAGTTCCAGACCGCGATTTTCAGCGGTAGCAACATTTTGAATAGGAGCGGCGGTGCCTGCCACCAAAGGAATGGGGGCGGCATAGAGCATATCGGATGTTTTTTTAATGTAGTAATCGGTCGTAAAATTGAAACGACCGTCCAGCAATTCCATGTCGATTCCGAGGTCTGTCTGGGTGCTGGTTTCCCATTTCAGGTCCGGATTGGCTGCGCTGAGCGCAACACTGCCGTTGGTGATGTTTTCATTCGGACCAAACGTGTAATTTTGACCGTTGTACACCACGGTGGTGAAACTGTAGTCACCAATTTTGTCATTCCCATTTTGGCCCCAACTGGCGCGTACTTTGAAAAAGTTTATGGCTTTTATGTTCCAAAAAGTTTCGTGGCTGGCGATCCAGCCCGCAGAGAAAGATGGGAAATATCCAAAACGATTGTTTTTTCCGAAACGGGAAGAGCCGTCTGCGCGAAAAGTAGCGGACAGAAGGTAGGTGTTTTTTAGCTCATAATTGGCTTTGCCAAACCAAGAAAGCAGCGATGATTCGCTGGCGTACTGGTACGCACTTTGGGAGGCTATCGGGTCAATGGTGTTGGAAATATAGGCGTCTTTTGGATCATTTGATGGCAGGTTGGTATTGGCTCCCCCGTTGGCATCGAACCGATTGTTGAGGGCTGTTGTGCCTGCTATGAGGGTAAGAGCATGTTTGTCACCAAATTTTTTATCCCAGGTAAGCACATTTTCCAATTGCCAATTACGCCAGTTGTTGTTGCCCACGCCCACGCTGTTGACCAGGTTTTTTTCTGCCGCAGGTGCTTCGCTGATGGAAGGAATGTTGCTTAAATCGAACCTTGGATTGAAAGAACGCTGAACTGCGAAAGTTGCATCCAAACTGTACGCGCTGTGAAAAGTCAAGCCTTTTGCTAGTTTCAAGTCGGCATAAACACTTCCAACCAAACGGTTGCTCCGCCAGGTACTGTTGGTTTGTGCAATACCGTTGACAGGGTTGGCGATGTCGGTACTGGTGTAATTTGAATAGGCAAAGGTGCCGTCGGCTTTGCGCACGGGGGTAATGGGGTCCATGTTCAGCGCCCGGATGATGGGTGAATTGTACTGATTGTTTTCCGACAGCCCTTGACGTTCGAGCCAAGTAAAGCCGAGGTTGTTGCCAATAGTCAACCATGGTTTTAAATCGTGGGTGCCATTTAACCTGACGGTGGCGCGCTGAAAATTTGCTTTGTCTCCCCCCACAATTCCATCTTGGGTAAAATAATTACCCGAGAGGGTGTAAGCGGAGTGTTCGCTGCCTCCGGTAAAGGTCAGTTGATGGCTTGCAATGGGCGCGTGCTGAAAAATAGCTTCCTGCCAATCTGTCCCTTCTCCGAGATACTCGGGATTGGCAAATTCGGGCAGTGGTGTTTTGCCGGCCGCTAGGTATGCCTCGTTTTGTAGGGTGGCATATTCACGGGCACTGAGCAGGTCTAGTAACCGACCAGGGCGTTGGATACCAAAGTAGGCATCGTAACTGATTTTACCCAATTGGTTTCTTTTACCACCTTTGGTTGTGATCAGCACCACACCATTGGCTCCACGAGACCCGTAAATGGCCGAAGATGCAGCGTCTTTCAATACGTTGATGGTCTCAATATCATTTGGATTTAGAAAATCAAGTCCATCCACGGGGATACCGTCCACAATATACAAGGGGTCGCTGTTGTTGATGGTGCCGACGCCTCGCACACGAACGGTGAGCGGACTACCCGGACTACCCGATACTTGTGCCACTTGTACCCCTGCTGTCCGACCTTGAAGGGCTTGTTCTACCCTTAAAATAGGGCGCTCCGCTATTTCTGATGCAGCAACTGTTGATACGCTGCCACTGATACTCGATCGTTTTTGACTACCATAACCTGTTACGACCACTTCACTGAGTTGTGAAACATTCTCCGATAGGTTCACGTCAATTTTTCTACGGTTGCCCACGTCAATCGTTTGAGTAGTAAATCCGGTGTAAGAAAATACCAAAACAGACCGCTCGTCTTGGGCATTGATGGAATATTTTCCATCAACATCGGTAACCGTGCCAACAGTGGTTCCTTTTAGAAGGACGGACACTCCAATGGCGGGCTCTCCGGTTGCTTCCAGTGAGACAACACCGGATATTTTAATTTGCGCGTGGAGGTCAAAGAAAACAGAGAACAACAGGAAGGATAATAAAATTCGCATGGTGGTATGGTTGATATTCAATAGAATAAAAATTTGCTGCGAATGGCAGGTTGTTTCCACAATTTTAACCAAAAGTGGGCTTTTCCCGCCATTCGCAGCAAAATAAACTTTAACGGCAATAAATTAACGAACCAATTTTCTAGTGAAAAACCGGTTGCCTTCCCGCACGGTAACAAAATACATTCCTGCGTTCAAATCTGTGGTGTCCAATGTGTAAGATACGATGGTATGGTCAACGGTCCACTGGCGCACTACCTGTCCAACGGTATTGGTCAGGGTGATCGTACGGTTTTCCGACAACGCATTGCCGAAGGTGATTTCTGTAGCACCCTGCTGCGTTGGATTGCCGAGGAGACTGAAAATTTGTGCGTCTTCTATTGGGGTTTTGGTATCAGAAACACAAGCAGCATTGGTAAAACAAGTACCAAAACACGTTGCAATGGTGAGGTCAGACGCTACTGCCGACAAGAAACGATCGTTGTAATTGTTGGCATCTCCACAGGGTAATCCTGCCAAATTTTCTTTGCAGCTGTAGTCAGGGCACGGTCCATTGGTGAAAGTATAGTGGGAGGAGAATCCTTTTTTACGGGGTACCACGACTTCATACACACCATCGGCATTGTTGTCTTGCATCTTGTAATTACCGCCGGGCACATCAAAATTGCCACCGCCGGCCAGCCATACGCCCTCCGGATTGGGCACATTTCCATTCATACCAAGCTTAAAGGTAAGTTTAACCTCTTCACCACAGGCATAGCAGCTATTGAAGCAGAATTTTGGAAGAGCTGCATCGGCACTTACCAACAACAGACGGTTCACAAACTGTCCGGAAGGATCCTTTTTCGTACATTCCTCCGTTCCTAGGAAACTTTCCTGTGCCGCCCAGTTGTCAAGCGTAACTTTGTATTCGTATGAACCATTGGGCACCACGATACTACCTTCCCAGATACCATCAAAATTAGCATCCGTCAGTGGATTGGCATCGCCGGACCAGTTGTTGAATGAACCGCTGACGTACACCTTGTCAAAATTTGCTGCGTAATTGTTCATGTCAACTTTGAAATCAACCGTCCGGATCTGAGGAGCGCCACTATTTTTGACCACAATGTTGTCAAAATAAGAGGTTACATCCGTACCGGTACCGGAATTGCCAAAATCATAAAACAATACTACACGCGTATAAGCCCCGGAAGCAGCCTCAAATGGTGATTCGAGTGATGGCAAACTGGAATCAAAGCACAATTCTTCCCACGCACCAACCGTGGTGTTGGAAACCTTTTGTATCCAATTGGGTTTGCCCGACAATGAGCCTTCCAACTTCAAGGCCAAGCTGCCGATGTGGTCCATGTGTACTTGAACACATACCTGACCGCCACTCCCAAAATCAATGGGGGCTGTGGGGTTTGGATTTGAAAAGGCTCCCGCCCAAACCTCCGCTACGCCGGGCTTGAGGTACTGTACTACTTTGGCGCTGATATTGGCACCGGTGGGGTTGGGGTTGTCAATAATTTGGGTCAGTGTTCCATCCAGCGCACTGCCAAAATATTGAAAAGCGGTGCCCGTGGCAGGTGTTTCAAAGTCTAAGATAGAAGTGGTAACAGAACTATTGGGCTTGGTCACGATATCATCAAAATAATACGTAACTTCAGAGCCTGTCCCTGCAGATCCAAAATCAAAAAACAGTGTAACACGTGCGTACACATGGCCGGCAGCAGTGGTAAAGGGTGCTTCAACAGACGGAAGACTAGCATCAAATGTCAACTCCTCCCATTCGTTTACTTTGGTGTTGGCAACCGTGGTTACCCAGTTGTCGCCGCCACCGATGGCGCCCTCTAATTTTAGCGTTACTGAGCCAAGATGGTCCAGGTGTACTTTCAACGAAATTTTGCCATTCCCGGCCATATCAACAACAGCGGTAGGGTTGGGGTTTGAAAAGCAGCCTGCCCAAACTTCAGCGACTGCTGGCTTGACATACTTGGCCACCTTGCTACTGGTATTGATACCGGTTGCGTTTGGATTGGCGATAACTTCATTGGTAGTTCCATCCAAACTGCTCCCGAAATACTGGAATACAGTGCTGGTTGCAGGAGATTCAAAGTCAAGGATTGTCGTTTGTGCAGTAGAATGCACCAAGGCAACCATCAAAAAGATAAAAGTGAGTAACAGATGTTTCATGTTCAGTTCAATTTTTTGTAAACTTAGAAATTTAAAAAAATGGTCTATTGAATGCCCAAAGGTGACATTAAAAGATACACCTTGTATGCAGTATTACCACAGTTCCACTACGGCAAATTATTTTATTGATTACGTCAATACTACTCAACCCTAGTTTTTTTACTCAACACAATGCTGTATATTCGCATTGGAAACACAGCCTTCCTGATCATTTCCAAATGAATAAACAAAAAAAATTTGCCTTTTTTGCCTTTATTTTTGCCTTTTTTGGGCACATTCAACCTGTTCCATTGGTGGCGCAGGGAATAAATTTGGGCAATCCACCCATCTGGAATTTCCCTAAAAAAAAGTACCAGGCGGGTACACAAAATTGGGATGCAGCTCAGGATAAACGAGGGGTTCTATATTTTGCCAACAATGAGGGGCTGCTGCAATACGATGGGAACACTTGGAAGTGTTTTCCGGTTGCCAATAAAACCGTTGTACGGTCTGTAGCCATTGACCCATTGGGTAGAATTTTTGTAGGTGCTCAAAGCGAGTTGGGGTATTTTTTTCCGGATCAAAGGGGGGTGCTGCAATACCACTCCTTGTTGGGTTTATTGCCGGTTGAGAAGCGTAATTTTGAAGATGTCTGGGATGTTCAGTTTGAGGCTGGCGATGTTTTTTTTAGAACCAATCGCGTTGTTTTCCAGTATTCCGGTGTCGGTATTAAGGTGCATGAGCCCGGAGGTGATTTGACGTCTTTGTTTGCCACGCCGCGCGGTCTTTTCTTACAACAAAATTTATCCAACCTGTTGGTGTTTGGGGAGGGAGCTTTCAGACCCTTCCTGCAGGTGGCTCAACTCAAAAGTCCGCTCACGGGTGCTGTATCCTGGCAGGGAGACACTATTTTGTTCAGCTCCTTAAAAAACGGCTTTTTTTATCTTTCAGGCAGCGTATCAGGGCTTTGGAAAACGCCGCAGGATGCACTTTTGCAAGAAAAAAGAATTTATGCGGCTACCCTGTTACCGGGCCACCATTTGGCACTGGGTACGTCGCTCAACGGAGTTATGGTATTGGACAAATCCCGTAGAATAGCCCGTCACCTCACCCAAAAAAATGGGCTCCAAAACAACAATGTCCTTTGTACCTTCTCAGACAATGCCGGAAATTTATGGCTTGGCCTCGACAGTGGCCTCGACTGTGTAGTTCTAGACGCACCTTTTAGCAGTGTCATTCCGGATGGAGAACTCCAAGGTACCGGATACTCGGCGGCTGTTTTTCAGGGACAACTTTTCTTAGGGGTATCCAATGGGGTATATCAGGCTCCTTGGAAATCCTTTTATGACCCTGAGAGTAGCCCGGTTTTTCATAAATTGAAAGATACCGATGGACAAGTTTGGGATTTGGAGGTATTGGATGACAACCTATTGTTGGGCCATCACGAAGGTGCATTTTGTCTCAACGCCAATACAAGCAAGGTACTCTCCGCGGAACCGGGCGCCTGGACATTTGTTCAGTTATCGCCTGATTTTCTATTGGGTGGAACCTACAATGGATTAGTGCTGTATAGGAAATCAGGAAAATCGTGGGTTTTTGCTCAAAAGTTAATGGGTATCAATGAGTCCTGTCGGATTATGGTAAAAGACTGGGACGGTTCTATTTGGGTGGCCCACCCTTACCGCGGACTTTACCATTTGGAATGGACACCGGAGCAAATCGGTACCTTAAATGTTACTTTTTTTAATGCCCAAAATGGCTTGCCATCAGATCTTAATAATTTGATATTTCAAATTGCAGGAAAGTTGGTTATCACGACCGAAAAAGGCGTCATGCGTTTTGATAGAATACGATCAACATTTGTTCCGGATGATGATTACAATCGACTTTTTGGAGAAATTGGTCGCATCAGATACCTCCGGGAGGATAAGTCCGGGAATATTTGGTATGTAGCCGAAAAGGAGGTAGGGGTACTGGAGGTCCAAGATTTTGGCTTGTCCAAACAGGTTAAGAAGCATGTTTACCCGGAACTGGCCGAAAAATTGGTAGGAGGATTTGAATTTATGTATCCCATTGACGAACAACATATTTTGTTCGGAGCAGAACAAGGATTTTTGTTTTTCAATGCCGCAGCCAAGTCAACCGCTGACACGGTTTTACAGGTCGTGTTGGGTAATATCACAGCCAGCGGGAGGCGCGACTCCATGCTCTTCGGTGGGTGGTTTGTAGCGGATAATATTTTGTCCCTTCAACAAAACAACGACAATATTCCCAGTTTAGACGCTGATATGAACAATCTTAGGTTTTCGTTTTCAGCCACCGATTACAAGTCGCCCGATTTTCTTTATTACCGCGTGAAGCTCCTTGGCTTGGATCGGGATTGGTCGGCTTGGACCCCGGAAACGGTTCGAATGTTTACCAACTTGAATCCCGGTAAATACTCGTTTCAAGTGCAGTGTCGTCGAAAAGATGGCCTTGAAAGTAGAATATCTACTTTTTCTTTTGTGATTCGTCCGCCATGGTACAAGAGTATG
>JBIPOY010000282.1:0-4772 GCA_044378705.1 Saprospiraceae bacterium | reverse complement strand
TGTCGCCATACTATCGGCAACCGGTTCTACCCTCCAATGGTACGAAACCATCGACAGTCCGACCTCTTTGTTTACCGGTAACCCCTTTTACACCCCTTCATTGACGGAAAGCACCACCTACTGGGTGAGCAATACGACTTCTTACGATCAACCCAATGCTTTTGTGGGTATGGTGGATCACCAAGGATCGGCATTCAGCGATAACAGTTACAACGGCGGGTTGGTATTCGACTGTTATACACCATTCAAACTATCCACCACAAAGGTGTACACCAGTAAGGCAGGAAACCGTCAAATCAATCTTTTCAACGATTCCGGCGTGTTACTGCAATCCAAAACAGTCAGTATTCCGATCGGAACCACCGTCATTGACCTAGGATTTGACATTCCCATTGGTACTGATTTTCTCTTGACCACCGAGGCTACCGTCAACCAATCGGTTTTGGGCACTTCCGGACCACAATTGCGCCGAAGCAACCAAGGTTGTGTTTATCCGTACGAAATACCCGGTATCGTTAAAATTAAGAATTCTTCGTTTGACGAGACCCGATACTACTATTTCTTTGATTGGCAGGTAGATTTCAACGGGTACGACTGCGAAAGCGATCGAGTACCGGTAACCGCCACGGTACTGACGAGTGGGACAACAACGCCGGGATGGGTCGGAGATATCAACGTTTTTCCCAACCCTACGTCTGGTAGTCTAAACGTATCCGTCAGCAACTACCGTGGCAATATCATTCGGATAACCCTGAAAAACATACAGGGGGTTTCATTGGAATCTACCCAAACAGCCGTTGCAGGTACTTTCGAATACACCACCAACTTGAGTGCCTTGGCCAAAGGTATTTATTGGTTAGAATTATCGGGAGACAATGGAATTGTCAGAAAAAAAGTAGTCATTCAGTAATCTGAGCCGCCTTACAACCAGTAATTTACCTTTAGCACCAGGGCTTTATTTTTAGGGCCCCAAAATTTGACGGCATAATTGTCTGTGTATACCAGGAAAACATCACTCATCGGTCGGTATCGCCATTGAAGCCGGCTGTTGAGGTTGAAATTGTCTGATTGTGTGTTGTATTGAATAAAGGTTGTCCACCAAATATTTTTTGCGAAAAAAACTTCGACGCGGGGAGTAATATTTACGTATTGTGCGTCACAAATGGGATGAGGAAAATTTAACTTGTTGATTTCAGCCTCCAATCGTAGGTTCACAAATGGCTGGAATCTGTAACCAACCGATGCGAGGAAGCTGTACTGATGGCCATTAAAATACTCTCCGGCAACGCCACCCAGTTTCCAAGTAAATGGCTTTCTGTAATCACCTGAATAGGACCAGTTCATTTGTTTGTACCGGTATTTGCCCGCGAGGATGGGGGGGCATTCTACCAAATTGCTACCATCTCCGATGCTAAAGCTCACCGGAATATTGTTGTAATTGGCCACGATACCGACAGAAATTTCACTTGTACTTTTAAAAAATGAAGAAAATTTGGTTTCTGAAGACAATTCATTGATCGTACCATCTTCGTTAAAAACCAAGAAACAAACATTTCCAAATTCTGAAAAATTGAATTTGCTGTCTTGGTTTTTTGGAAAAATTTTAATTCTAATGTCGTTAAAAACATTGCCGTAGGGAATCCGCAGAACCGAATCCAGCAGTACATCTACATTTTCAATGCGTTGTTCATAACCCAGATCGGCGTAATAGTGCTCCCCGATATAGCCAATGTCTGTCACGGTTGACAGTTGTCGGGAGTTGTAAGCGAAACCGGTGTTCCCTCCCCAGTTTTTACTTGAAATATTGGGTTTGATAGAACGGTGATGGGTAGCCCATGCGTTCCATTTGCCGTTGTTTGAAATAAAGGAGAATTCCATTCCGGCATTTCTGCTGAAACTGTTCTTGACAATTTTTCCGGCCGTAAAATCTTCCCGATCCAAGAAAAAACCGGAAACCGTACTTCGTCCAAAAACTCGTCTATTGAAGGCAATCGCCGTATTGTTTCTGGAAGGGATTCCGTTTTTTTTACCTGTTTGGATGGTCATGATACCCAAACGAGTATCCGAGTTTAAGTTTCCGGATAGTCGGAGACCTCCTAGAATGGGCAATGGATTGCCATCGTTGTCAAGCCCAATGCGCCTAGAAAAAAAAGGTCGAACCAAAGGTGTTCCGAAATTGCTAAAAATATCGGCATTTTCCAGAAAAAAAGTTCTTTTTTCTGGAAGCTGGACGTCAAAACGGGTCAGATTAACGACTTGTTGGTCTATTTCAACTTGGGAAAAATCTGGATTGACTGTTACATCAAGGTTCATACCGGAGCCAATTCCAATCTTTGCGTCCAAACCTCCATTCGGCTTTACTTGCCAGTTTTTTTCTGGTTCATAGTCTTTTGAAAGAGCGGTACTACCGTATGGAATGATGTTGTAGCTACCCTTGGTACGTTTTGGGGCGGTCTCCCATCGTAGAGCCCCCGTCCAACCCAAATTAAGGCCGTCAAATTGGAAGGGAACGCTCGCCCAAATGGAATACATTCCGTTGCCCAGGTCATTCCGGATAAAATTGACGCCCCATTGCGCTTGCCCCTCTTTAAATCGTAGAATACGCAATGGAATAGCATATTCAACCGTCCATTTGTCTGCATAGGTTTTCACCGCAGCCTGCCAGGTATTGTCCCAATTCAAATCGGCATCATCCTTTGCGGTGGAGAGGAGGCCCTCGGTTTGAACCCCGGCGGCATTGACAGCAAAGAAATAGCCGTTGTTGGCGGTATTGGTTGGGTCGAGTACCATGGCAAAACCATCTGAATCCCAATAACCATTGTCTCTTTTCAGGCTTTGAATAACGTTTTTGGGGGTGTTGTCGTAACAAACAGCCGACACATACAAGAAACGATCGTCATACAAACAGCGCACCGACGTTTGTTGAGGGGCAGGTCCGCCATCACGAGGCCATTTCATCCAAAAATTGCCGGCTTCAGAGGCACTTTGCCAAACAGGTTCCGACACATCACCGTCCACTACGATTGGGGTGTTGGTTCGTGCCATGGTGAGGGTATATTTGGCTTGTTGTTCTGCCCTGTTGTTTTGAGCCGAAACGAAACAAGGAATCAGTACTAACAGAAAAGGTAAAATTATATGCACCGTATTTAAAACATTTGTTTTTAAAAATTGTCAGCAAAAATAAACAAAAAAGTAAAGGAGTATTACTTTTGTCGACAAAACTCGATAATATGGACATAGAAGTACTCTTGCTACTGGGCGGAATGGTGTTAATCATGTTACTATTGTTCTATTTCAGGCAATCGAGTAATACGGGGGCGACAATGCCCAACACGGAACTTTTTGTTTCAAAAGATGTGTATGCTGTTATGGTTGAGCAATTTGAAAAACTTCGGGTAGATATGGCCATCAAGGAGGATGACCTGCGCAGTGCCCTTTCTCAATTGGCAGCCCGTGAACAACAAATTTATCACTTGGACCAAACCCTGCAAACGCAAAAAGCGGAAGTGGAACAATTACAACTACGTTTTAGGACAGAGTTTGAGAACATTGCCAACAAATTACTGGAGGAGAAATCACAGCGTTTTACGGAGCAAAACGCCAGAAATTTACAAGTCGTTTTGACACCGCTGAAGGATAAGATAAAGGAGTTTGAGGAGAATATTGACCGCAAGTTCATGGAAGAAACCCGGGAAAAAGCTACCTTAAAAGAGGAACTCAAACAACTGTATACGCTCAACCAGCAACTCAGTGTTGATGCGCACAACCTAACCTCTGCGCTCAAGGGGCAGAGCAAAGTACAAGGTGATTGGGGTGAGTTTCAACTGGAAACGTTGCTTGAAAAAGCCGGTCTTCAAAAAGGTATTCACTTCCTTGTCCAAGCCACTTTTCGAGACGAAGATGGGGCTGCCAAGCGCCCAGATTTTATCATCCAATTGCCCGACAACAAACAACTGGTGGTGGATTCGAAGGTCTCGCTGTCGGCTTTTGAACGCTTTTACAACGCGGAAGACACACACAAGCGCGATCAACACTTGAAAGCGCACATTGCCAGTTTGCGCAGCCACGTAGACAACCTCAGCCGAACCAACTACCAAACACTCTACCAAATCAATACGCCCGATTATCTCATTCTATTTGTGCCCCTGGATAGCGCCTTACACACCGCTGCGCAGGCCGACCCCACTTTGTACACGGATGCACTGGAACGCAATATTGTATTGGTCAGCGCCAGTACATTATTGGCGACCATGCGGACGGTTGCTCACCTTTGGAAACAAGAAAAGCAATCTCGGTCTGTGTTGGAAATTGCCCGGCAAAGCGGGTTGTTGTACGATAAATTTGTTGCATTTGTGGAGGATTTGCGCACCATTGGCGCTCGGCTTGACACTGCGCGCGTCGCTTATGACGATGCCATGCATAAGCTGGTAAATGCGTCAAGACCGGGGGATACCCTGGTGGGTAAGGCGGAGAAAATAAGAGAACTGGGCGCCCGAGCGACCAAAAAACTGCCGCAAGATCTTATTGATCAAACCGAAATACACTAGTGCGCAACCACGGACATTTGGGCGTAGATGCGTTCTATGAATCCTTTGTCAGCGGTTACTATATCGGCTTCACCCTGAAGTTGTTGGGTAAACTCAATTTCTTTGCCCTGACTGGTCCGTAATTTCTTTTTTCGGGTGATGGGGAGCGCAATCGTGATAGCATATTCTTTGTCCTTTGGCACGAGTACTTTTGAAACGACCTGACCTGTTCTGGTACCAAATTCG
>JBIPOY010000281.1:0-4791 GCA_044378705.1 Saprospiraceae bacterium | reverse complement strand
TTTGCATTGTCGGATACTTCCATGGTTTCAAGCAGTACCTGCAACCCGGCAGCAACGGGTGTTTTTTACCAAAATCTGCTCACCACAGATGGCTGCGACAGCCTAATCATCACCACCGTAACCCTGTTGGAACCAGATACATTGCTGCTTTCCGGCACTACTTGCAACGCCGGCCAAGCCGGTGTTTTTTCAGAGGTGTTCACCAACCAACTTGGCTGTGATAGTACGGTCATCACCACCATACTTTTTGTACCGCTTACCACCACCTTTGTTTCCAATTTGTCCTGCAATCCAGCAGAAACAGGCGTTTTTAACAATACTTTTCAGACATCAGAAGGCTGCGATAGCTTGGTTGTCACAACGGTAACCCTACTCCCCGGCAGTACAACCCTATTGAGTGGTAGCAGCTGTAACCCGTTAGAAGTCGGTGTATTCACCCAGGTCCTAACCAACCAATTTGGTTGCGACAGCACCGTAACCACCACCATCGGGTATGTCCCACTTGCCAAGACCTTTCTCACAGCAACCACTTGTGACCCGACAGCCACGGGTATTTTTTCCAATACCATCACCACGGCAGCAGGCTGCGACAGTGTCGTGGTCACAACGGTAAGTCTACTGCCTACCAGCACCACCATGCTCACGGGCAGCACTTGTAACCCATCCAACGTGGGTGTATTTACGCAGGTATTGTCCAACCAATATGGATGTGACAGCACCGTCACCACCACCATCAGCTTCACACCTCTGGCCACTACTTTCCTCACCGCAACTTCCTGCGACCCGGCAGCCACAGGTGTTTTTTCCAATACCCTCACCACCGCGGCAGGCTGCGATAGCATCGTGGTAACAACGGTAAGCCTACTGCCTACCACCACCACCATGGTCACCGGCAGCAGCTGTAACCCAACGGATGTAGGGACTTTCACGATAACCCTGGCCAATCAATATGGCTGTGATAGCACCGTCATTACGACCATAAACTTGCTGCCCAGCAATCAGACATCCCTGCAAACAACCACCTGCGACCCAACGCTTGCCGGCATTTTCACCTACCCGTTCACCAACCAATTTGGTTGCGACAGCACTGTTACGGAAACAGTAACGCTACTGCCCGGCAGTATGACAACGATCAACCTCAATACCTGTGATCCGACGCTGGTAGGATCCACCACCTCCGTGGTAAGCAATCAGTGGGGCTGCGACAGCACTATTGTGACGGTGACGAGCCTATTGCCACCCAACAGTTGCGCGGTAACCGGAACGCTGGTCGGTTCAAACATCCCCTGCAATGCCAGTACGGCAACCCTAACCCTCACCATGAACATCGGAGCGGCTCCCTTCAACTATACGGTACTGTTGAACGGAAACACCGTATCCACCGGCACGATCAATGCCCTTGGTGTTCCCAAAATAATCAGCGGATTGTCACCGGGCAACTACACGGTCAACATCAGTTCTGCCAATGGCTTTAGTACGACCACACAAGCCTCTATTGTGCCATTGCAAACGCCTGGGCTTACCGCCACAACCAATACCAATTATTCCGGCTTTGGTGTGCGTTGCTTCGGGGCAAACGATGGAAGTGTTGTCGCATCCGCAAATGGCGGATTAGCGCCCTACACATTCTCTTGGTCAAATGGAAGCAACACCGTTCAAGTAAACAATTTGAGCGAAGGCATTTATTCCGTCAGCGTGGTAGATGCCAATGGATGCATGAACATGGCGAGCGTTACCCTGACATCCCCGGCACCCTTGGCCATTCAGTTCACGGTCAACAACCTGGATTGCTTTAGTCAAAATGACGGCGCCATCCAAGTTGAAACCAGTGGCGGAGCACCGCCTTTCCAGTATTCCCTGAACAATGGCCCCACACAAGCATCCAATATTTTCACCGGACTACCGTCGGGGGCCTACACCTTAACGGCGGCGGATGCCAACGACTGTCAACAAACAGAGGTAATTGTCGTGAACGCTGCCATTCCGGTCAATGTAGATTTGGGCGACAATATCAACATTGGTTTGGGAGACGAGGCAACCCTCCAAGCCGTTGTGAACGTTCCTTTGGACAGTATTCTATCGGTTGTTTGGACGCCGCCATTCGATGCTTCAGAATGCCCGGGATGTCTGACTCAAATCGTAACCCCCTTTGTTTCTACCGTGTACTCCGTGCAGGTGGAAGCCTTGAATGGGTGCAGTGGTCAGGATAAAGTTACCGTCATTGTGGATCGGCGTCGGCTGATATATGTGCCAAATGTGTTTTCGCCGAATGATGACGGCGCCAACGATCTTTTCAGCATATTTGCGAAGCCCGGTACCGTTCGTAAAATTCTGTCCTTACAAATTTTTGATCGTTGGGGCAATGCCCTTTTCTTGCAAGAAGATTTTTTACCAAACAGCCCGACAAGTGGTTGGGATGGCAGCTACAAAGGCGAGGCTATGAACCCCGGCGTGTTTGTGTGGGTGGCAGAAATTGAATTTGCCGACGGTGAACGCGAGATATTCAAGGGGGATATTACCATCGTGCGCTAATACCAAACTGCAAGGGGGGCAATCACTTATTACCCCTCTTGCAGTTTGGTGGCGTTGTCTGCAATGGTGAGCGCTTCAACGATACCGTCCAAATCGCCTTCCATGACCTTATCTAGGTTAAAATTTTTGTTATCCCCTTCGAGGCGATGGTCTGTCACCCGATTTTGCGGCCAGTTGTAGGTACGTATTTTTTCAGAGCGGTCTCCCGAACCAACCAGACTACGACGGGCACTGGAGAGGGCGGATGCTTCTTTTTGGAGTTGTGCCTCTCGTATTTGCTGCACCAAGCGCCCCATGGCGATGTCGCGGTTTTTGTGTTGAGACCGGCTCTCGGTACTTTCTGCCACGGCTCCGGTGGGTAAGTGGGTAAAACGCACCCCGGATTCCGTTTTGTTTACGTGCTGACCGCCGGCGCCGGATGCCCGGAACACGTCAGTCCGAATATCTTCCTTTCGGATATTGATGTCTTCCGGCTCCAACTTGGGGAGTACCGCCACGGTTGCTGCAGACGTATGCACCCGGCCTTTTGCTTCCGTTTCAGGTACCCGCTGGACACGGTGAATACCCGATTCAAATTTCAATTTTCGGTAAACATTTTCTCCGCTGACATCCATGACGAGTTTGGAATATCCCCCGGCGGTACCGGGTGTTTCATCCAATAGCTCTACATCCCATCCTTGTGAAGAGAAAAATCGGCCATACATACGCAACAAATCGCCGGCAAAAAGCGCAGCTTCATCGCCGCCGGTACCGGCACGGATTTCGAAAATAACATCTTTCTCGTCTTCCGGATCCTTGGGCGTAAGCAGCACAATCAGCTCGGCCTCCAGCGCATCTCGATCGGGTTCAAGCGAAGCAATTTCTTCCCGGGCCATTTCCTTCATCTCCGAATCCGTTTCCGTAGACAACACCTGCTTTGCACTGTTGATATCACGCAGTATTCTTTCGTACTTGTTGGCTGCCAATACAATGGGTTGGAGTTTTTTGTACTCTTTGTTTACCCTTTTGGATTTGTCAACGTCCACAACGATACTAGGATCAGAGAGCTGCTCTTCGAGGTGCAGGTATTTTTCGCGAATTGCTTGTAATTTATGGAGCATGTTTGTTGGTTAAAATACGATCATACAGACCAAAAAGTAGCCGTACCGTTCCATTTCAAGGCGCAAAAGTAGTAGAAAACAGGCAGAAAAGGGTATTTTGATAAAAGTCCTTTTGAACAATCCACTCCTTTTACCCATAATCGCTACGACATCCCCTTCAATACCCGTTTCCCCCAGCGCATGGCGCGGAACATCAGGAGTAGAAAAAAACCTGCAAATCCGAAGGCGACCTGCGACAAACTGGTATCACCCGCGCTGTGTAACAACCAGCCCACTCCCCCTGCGGAGAGCCCTAAAAGCATGAATGCCAACTGGTGAAATGCGCTGTACAACAATTTGGCAGCACTGCGAATATCCGAGGATTGAAATTCAAATTCGCCTTTCTGTACCTGTTGTAATACACGACTAATTTCATCCGGAAGCCCCATGATGGTGCTTGCGCTTCGCTGTAGTAGCTTTTTGACAAAAGAAATGGTTTGACCTTTTTCGCCCATTACAAAGGCCTTGGCATAAGGCCGAATAACATCAAGCGGGTTTAAAGACGCGTCAAGGGCGGCACAAAGCCCCAATAGCAACGTAGCGGTACGGTTAAAAAGCACATAATCTTTTGGCACCTGTACGACCCCGCTGATACCCTGCAACCCAATATCGTTGAGGAGGTTGGTGAGGCTATTGTTCAGCGGATTGACCTTTATTTCGGTTAAATTGAGTCCCTCAAACTGTACTTCATTCTGAAGGAAATTGCGGAAAGCGGCAATCATCGTGGCGGCCATTTTTTCTGCTTCACGGCCCTCGGCGAGGAATCCCATTGAACGACATGCTTGAATCATGGCCGTTGTATCATTCTTTACAGCCGCTTCAATGAGGAGGGGAATACCTTCCCGCAGCGCTGGGCTGATCTCTGCTACGGCACCAAAATCGAGTAATACCAGGGTGCCGTCAGACTTTATTAATATATTTCCAGGATGGGGGTCGGCGTGGTAAAGCCCATCTTTGAACACCATACGGCAATACAATTTCAATATCCGAGTGGCAATATCACGACGGTTGAGAGCCCAGGCATCCAACTGGGAGATTTGGGAGATTTTTACACCCTCATGCCAGGTGGTCGTCATCACCCGGGCCGTTGAATAGTCAGGGTGTATTTGGGGTATGACAA
>JBIPOY010000280.1:0-4796 GCA_044378705.1 Saprospiraceae bacterium | reverse complement strand
TTAGTATTGGCAGGTACAACGTTACCGTTACTTCAAATAGTACTTGTACCGCGACAGCCTCGTTGCTACTGAGTGGCCCGGGAGACTGTACTATTTGCCCAGCTGTTGCAGCTGTTCATTCAAATCCATCCGGTACGGTGTGTCAAAATGCTTCTGTTACACTTACGGCAACTGGTTTAACGGATTTGGCGACCAGCTATGGTATCATATTCAAACAATATACGTCAGTTACAGCCGATCCGTACATTGGAGGTACTGTCATTGCTACCATTGTAAACGGTAATATTGGTGGCAGTGGAACCACCGCTACCACTACCACTACTTTTTCGCTCGAAAACACCTATTATATTTATGCCATACTAACACCTACGCCCACGGATGTTGCTTGCAGGCCATCAGCTACAACTACTTTGGTTGTCAATCCGACCCCGAACGCGGTGGCTACGCCCGCTTCCCAGACCATCTGCTCTGCGTCATCCATTGGTACAATGGCTCTTAGTGGCAGTGTAAGTGGTACCACCTACACTTGGACACGCAACAACACGGGCACGGTGACGGGTATTGCCGCCAGCGGATCTGGTGATATCAGCGGAACTTTGACGAATACGACAAGTGCTCCGGTTACGGTGACCTTCACGATTATCCCCACGGCGAACAGTTGCGTTGGAAGTTCGATTACAGCGACGGTGTTGGTGAATAAGACGAGCGCGGGTATGATTGCTTCGGCGCAAAGTGGCGTAAGTCCGTTTGATCCGGCTCCCTTCATGAGTAGCAGTGCCCCCAGTGGCGCAACAGGCACAATCGAGTACAAATGGCAGTTTTCTACCACGAGCAACAGCACCGGCTTTAGCGACATTCCGTCGAGCAATGCCGCCACGTATGATGCGGGTTCATTGTTGGTGACGACGTGGTACAAGCGATTGGTGCGGTTAGACTGTAATGCTGACTGGACGGGCGCTGCGGAGAGCAATGTCTTGGAAGTAACGGTGAACCCGGAAACACCCAGGATTTCCGGTAAAATTGGCTGGAGAACAAATCCTACGGTGGGAATCCTCAACACGTCGGTAGCGCTGACCGGCGATAGTACCGGTACTCTCACCACCTTGGTGGATGGATTATTTTCCTTTGAAATATCAGGCAGTAACTACACGGTGACACCGACGAAGACAACGGGTAAGATGAACGGCGTTACGGCACTAGACGTAACACGTATATCACAACACCTAGGTGGCACCTTACCATTTTTAGATCCCTATGAATTCATCGCAGCGGATATCAACAAAAGTAACACGCTGACAACCAGGGATGCATCAATACTTCAGAACGCGTTGTTGAACAATCCAATAGCGCTGAGCCTGTTCAAGAGCTCCTGGCGATTTGTTCCGACAGACATGATGTTTTCAACACCTTACGGCTCGACGGCGTTCTGGAATTTCGCGGAAAAACGCACGTACGCAGGAATTACAACGGCCCAAACAGATCAGGATTTTGTCGCCATCAAAGTGGGCGACTTGGTAACACCGAATTTCAACCCGGGTTTGAAACCGGCTCCTGCGGTTCCAGTGGTGTTTGCAGTTCCTGATATGGCGCTTACGGCTGGTGTGACGGTGGAGGTTCCATTCCGCTGTGAGCATTTTGAAGATTTGGTGGCCTTGCAGGTATGTTTTTGGTTTAATCCGGAAGTGTTGGCCTTGGATGCTGTATTGCCGACCGCGGACATGCCCATGCAGTTGGATAATTTTGGCACGTGGGAGTTGTCGGAGGGCCGTTTGCGGCTGGTATGGGCTGTTGCGAACGGCGAGACGAAAATAGGTAGTCCAGAGCTGTTCAAACTGCGTTTTCGCGTGTTACAGGGCGGGTATTCTTTGAGCAATGTGTTGAGTATCCGTCAGAAAGACATGGAGGCCTCTGCTTGGCATACTGATTACCGTCCGGAGCGGGTATCGCTGGCGTATTATCCGGTGACGGAGACCCAGCCACGCGGAGAAACCACCAACTTGGGTGTAAGTTTTGAATTGTACCAAAACGAACCGAATCCGTTTGAAGATAAAACGTCCATCGGTTTTAGGCTTTCCGAGGCGGCTTCAGCCACATTGACCGTGTATGACGAGATCGGGCGGGTATTGTTCACACAAAAGGGCGACTATGGGAAGGGTTACAATGCGATTGTATTGGATTGTTCTTCGTTTAATATGAGTGGTGTGATGTACTACACGTTGGAAACGGCGACGGCTTCGGCAACGAGAAAGATGGTACAGATGAAGTAGTATTAATTTTCAAGAGGGTGTTTCCCGAATGTCGGGGCATACTCTATTATACGATTATCAATAGAAGAGCATCCCAGTCTACGTACGTAGATTGGGATGCTTTATTTTTTGAAAACTATGTCAGTATTGGGTTTTAATGCCCATGTCACGCCCTCAGACAGCTCCCTCCTACGTTGTTGGGGAAGGGCTTCCACAACGTAAACAACCAAAGTAAAGTCACCCTCCGTTCCGGGTTATTTTTAATCCCGTTGGGGGATGGAGGTGGCATGGTCTTGTTACGGGCATAGAAAGGGCTCAGAATGACAACGATTTTTTTGTGGATTTAAAATTTTCTTGATGCACTGATGTGTTGATTAAATATAAAAAATATTGATAATCAAATATTAAAATAGTAAATAAATTAAAATGTATTTTATTTATAGTACTATGTATTGCAAAGATCATTCTTTAGCCATTATCTTTGTTTCGCAGAATACAAACCCTACTCAATACACATGCGAACGAAAATACAATCTTTATTTTTTTTTATGGTGTTGGCATCAACACTGATGTTGTTTTATGCTACTGATACGGCAAAGGCTCAAAAGCCGAATATTGCCATTGTGGACGTGTCGTTATTTATGCCCAGGGTCATTAGTATTACCCCTAAGTTGGTACATCTTCAGCATGGACTGCCACAGAGCAATGGTTTTCACCCAAAACACCCAACCGTAATGCCTTTGTTTGACCTAGGGAAGGGTCGTATTGACACATTTCGAAGTAATAGGTGCCCGTTTTGTGCACATTTTTCTAAACCCATCATTCACCAGTGCTTTATGCCCATACAACATGGATATTGAAAATGCAAAAGCGCAGATGCGAAAGGGCGTTTTGGAGCTCTGTATTCTGGCTATTATCGAAGAAGAAGAAGTTTATCCGAGCGATATCATTGCCCGCCTGAAAGCCAACAATTTGATTGTGGTAGAAGGGACGCTTTATCCGCTCCTTACGCGTCTGAAAAATGACGGTTTGCTGGACTACAGTTGGCGGGAAAGCAACGCCGGACCACCCCGGAAGTACTTTAAAATCACGGAAATAGGCCGTCAATTTTTGGAAGTACTCACCTCAAGCTGGAAGCAGTTGGTTCAATCCGTCGCTCAAACACTTGAAAACACAAGCAATGATAAGCCCCAATAAACCCGGTGTAATGCTTGGAGAGGCTTTTCTACCCGTATTCACAACAACGGTTAACCATCAACGATCTTAATAATAATGAACAAAATTCTGAATATAAACTTGGGGGGATATGCCCTGACCATAGACGAAGATGCATACGATTCCCTTCAACAATACCTCGATAGTATTCGCCGACGGTTCAGCGAAAGCGAAGGCCGAGATGAAATTATTGGTGATATTGAAACGCGTCTGGGCGAAATCATCACACAAGGAATGGGGAGTCGTTCCATCGTGATGCTGCCCGATGTCAAGGAAGCAACTACCCTGATGGGAAAACCGGAGGATTTTGGAAGCAGTGACGCTTCAGAATCTCAAAAAACAGGTAACTCCCGCACCAACAACACCTATATTCCACCCATTAGAACCGGTAAAAGGCTGTTCCGCGATGAGGAAGATGCTGTCGTGGGCGGCGTTTGTTCAGGTCTCTCCGCTTACTTCGGTTTTAATGATCCTGTTTGGATGCGATTGGCATTTGTACTAGTGGCTTTCTTATCCTTTGGTTTCTGGGTGCCTGCCTACCTGCTGATGTGGATTTTGGTCCATCCGGCCAGGAGTACGGCCGACCGCTTGGCCATGCGCGGCGAACCGGTCAATGTCGAAAATATTGCCCGTGAAATCGAAGAGGGCTTTGAGCGATTGGGCACAAAAGTGAACGAATTTGGCACATCAACATCAAAAAAAGGCACTTCCGGTGCTAAAAACGCGCTACACACCGCCGTTAGAGCAATTGGTCAGTTCTTTGCCTTTGCCGTCCGATTTGTTACAAAATTCGCTTCTCTCATCGCACTTTTAATCGCAATCGTTCTATTTCTGAGTTTTGGTGGCGCCTGGATTGCCGGTATTTGGACCTTGGTCACAGCCGCTCCTTTGGTAGATTATTTTAGCCCGCTTTCCGGCCGCTCTACCTGGCTTGCTTTTGCCAATTTGCTTTTCTTTTTGGGGATTCCAGTTATTGCACTCGCCTTGTTTTTTGTCCGGCTGCTGTTTAAAATTCGTCTTACCAAGTGGTTTCACGGTGGCTTATGGCTATTTTGGACCATTAACTTGATTTCAGCCATTTTGCTGACCAGTTTTGGCGTCAAGGAATTTCGCCAAAGTGCTAGTATCTCCAACGCAGTCAATTTGTCCAATATCCTTTCGGATACCTTGCGCGTTGAGGGTATCAGCTTGGGTAGCAATGACAACGGTCAGTTTTGGAATTTCAATGATGACGATATTCGGATCAATCACTCAAACCTAGAAATGAATGGCTTGATCGAAATTCGGATAAGAAAAAGCAAATCAGGTCGCTTTGAATGCTTACAGACCACAACA